>NZ_JBVFVY010000019.1:0-45740 GCF_055522295.1 Micrococcus sp. CS26 | reverse complement strand
GTGGCCGGGCTAGAAAACCTTACCACGTGATCCGACCATGTCAACTCCGCTCAACGCGGTGTCAGACACTCACCGGACCATCCACGTGGAAGGCCTCGAAAAGCTTACCACATGATTGCCGGCTGTCAAACCAGATCATCTTCTTCAGGAATCCCGACCCGCATCACTGCCGGCCGCGCACCCGGTGAGCACCACCCGCCCTGGACCTGCCATTCTCGGCATGAATCCGCGGATTCTGTGTTCTTCACCCCGCCTCCCTGTCACCCGGTCGGCGTCTTGAGCACGAGATGGAACTCTACACACGAATCCCACCGAACACAAAATCAGGGGTGACACCCGGCGTCCGGGCACGAGGGAGGGCCCCGTTCTCCGCAGAATCCTGCGGAGAACGGGGCCCTGTGCTCCTCCCGTGGGCGGTTCCTCCGCCGTCGCCGCCCGTCGTGTCCTCGGTCACTTCTGGCGACCCGGTGGACACCGGTGGTCTGCGGCCGTGGTCAGGCCTCCCCCAGGTCCGCACCCGCCATGTTCTTCTTGCCCCGGCGCACCAGCAGGTGCCGGCCGGCGAAGGCGTCGTCTCGGGTGAACACCTGGTCGGCATCCGTCACCCGCACGTTGTTCACCGAGGCGCCGCCGTCGCGCACCGTCCGACGCGCCTCGGAGCGCGAGGCGACCAGCCCGGTGGAGACCAGCAGCTCGACCGCGGTCACGGTGCCCGGCTCCCCCTCCCACTGGGTCCGGTCGGCCTGCGGCAGCTCGGCCAGCACGGCGGTCAGCGTGTCCGGGTCCACCGTGGTGAGGTCGCCGCCTCCGAACACCGCCTGGGAGGCCTCGATGACCTTCGTCGTCGTCTCCTCTCCGTGGGCCAGCGCCGTGACCTCCCACGCCAGGCGCCTCTGGGCTTCCCGGCGGAACGGCTCGTCGGCCACCTTCTGCGCGTACTCCTCGATCTCCGCGCGGGTCAGGAACGTGAAGACCTTGAGTCGGTCGACGACGTCCGCGTCCGCCGTGTTGAGCCAGAACTGGTAGAAGGCGTACGGGGAGCACATCTCCGCGTCGAGCCAGACGGCGTTGCCCTCGGACTTGCCGAACTTGGTGCCGTCCGCGTTCGTGATCAGCGGCGTGCCCAGCGCATGGGCGTGGGTCCCCTCCACCTTGCGGATCAGCTCGGTGCCGGCGGTGAGGTTGCCCCACTGGTCGGAGCCGCCGGTCTGGAGGGTCACGCCGTGCCGGCGGTGCAGCTCGAGGAAGTCGTTGCCCTGCAGCACCTGGTAGGAGAACTCCGTGTAGGAGATGCCCTCATCAGAGTTCAGGCGCTTGGCCACGATCTCCTTCTTCACCATCGTGCCGACGCGGAAGTTCTTGCCGACGTCCCGCAGGAAGTCCAGCGCGCTCATGCCCGCGGTCCAGTCCAGGTTGTTGACCATGGTCGCCGCGTTCTCCCCCTCGAAGGAGAGGTACGGCTCGATCTGCGCGCGCAGCGACTCCACCCACGCCGCCACGGTCTCCTGCGAGTTCAGGACGCGCTCCGAGGTCTGCCGCGGGTCGCCGATGAGGCCGGTGGCGCCGCCCACGAGGGCATACGGGCGGTGGCCGGCGAGCTGCAGGCGGCGCAGGGTGAGCAGCTGGACCAGGTGTCCCAGGTGGAGAGACGGAGCGGTCGGGTCGAAGCCGCAGTAATACGAGACGGGCTCCCCGGCCAGCGCCTGTTCCAGCGCGGCCTCGTCCGTCGAGACGTGCACGAGCCCGCGCCAGCGCAGCTCCTGCCAGACGTTCTCGAAGCTCGGGTCGTTCGCCTGTGCGCGCAGTCGGGCCGCGCGCTCCTCGTTCTGGGGTGCCATAGCCCCCAGCCTAGCGACGCGCCCGCGCGCCTCCGCGACGCCGCGCACGTGCGACGTCGCCCGCGGGGCTCACTCCGGGACGTCCGCCAGCCCGGCCGGCAGCGCGGCCGCGTCCGTCCCGGCGACGACGGACAACGACTGGGTGGCGCGGGTCATCGCCACGTACAGATCGCCCACCACGCCGCGCGCGTCGGCCACGATCCGCTCGGGCGAGACGAGGACGACGGTGTCGAACTCCAGTCCCTTGGTCTCCCACGGGGTGGCGACGACGATCTCGACGCCGGGCAGCGGCGCGGTGTCCACGGCCGCCTCCCCCCACCGCTCCCGGAGGACCGTGAGCAGCTCCCCCGTCCGCCCGGCGGGGGCGATCACGGCGGTCAGGGCCTCGGGCACGCGGTCCCGCTCGACCTCGACCGCGTCGAGGGCCAGGGCCGCGACGTCCCCGCCCGGCTCCGTCACCAGGCGCGGGCGGTGGTCGCCCTCGCGCACGGCGCGCGGATGGGAGACCTCGAGCCCGGCCGCCCGTGCGACCTGCGCGGCCCAGCGCATCACGCGCGCGGGCGAGCGGTAGTTCACGGTCAGCTCTTCCAGGCGCCAGCGGTCCCCGAACTCCGGGGCGAGGACGGACGCCCACGAGCCGGCCGCGTCACGACGGGAGGACTGCGCGATGTCCCCCACGATGGTGAACGACTTCATCGGGCAGCGGCGCGCCAGCAGGCGCCACTGCATCGGAGAGAGCTCCTGAGCCTCGTCCACCACCACGTGCCCGTACGTCCAGGTGCGGTCGTGGGCCGCGGTCTCAGCGGTGGTCCGTCGCACCCCGCGTGCCTCATTGGCCGCGGCCAGCTGCTCGGCGTCCACGACGCCGTCGACGCCCAGGTCCGCGAGCGTCTGGTGCATGTTCTCCAGGGACGCCCGGGCGTTCTCGAGGTTGCGCTCGTGCTGGGCCGCGAACTCACCGCCCCGGCCCGGGGTCTCGAGGCGTCCGAGCAGCTCGGCCGCCTCGTCCAGCAGGGGCACGTCGGCCTCGGTCCAGGGGGCGTCGGCCGGCCGCAGGAGCGTGCCGACCTCGGCGTCGGAGAGCCACGGGGCGGCCGCCCGGAGCAGGTCCTCCCGGGTGAGGAGGTCGCCGATCAGCTTCTCCGGCGTCAGCGGCATCCAGCAGAGGTTGAGCGCGATGCGCACGTCGCGCGAGGTGCGCACGTCCTCCAGCAGGAGGTCACGCTGCACCGGGGTGCCCGAGGACTTCTCCAGCTTCTTGCGCAGCTTCTCCGCGAGCTCGCGGACGAGGATCTTCACGAACGTCACCCGGGCCTCGTTGTGGGGCTTGCGGGTGGCCCGCGCCTTGTCCCGGGCGCGCCGGACCATGGCCGGCTTGAGCTTGACGGCCGTGCCGTCGATCATCAGGCGCCGCGGCTCGACGAGCAGGCGCTGGCGCTGCGCGACCGCGTGGGCGACGGCGTCCACCATGTCCAGCCGGCCCTTCACCGCCGCCGCGTCGAGGTCCCGCTCCGGGACGGCCCGCACACCCGGCATCAGCGTCCCCAGCGAGGACATCACGACACCGGTCTCGCCCAGCGAGGGCAGCACCCGCTCGATGTACCGCATGAACGCGGTCGACGGGCCGACGATCAGCACGCCCGAGCGCGCGAGGCGCTCCCGGTGGGTGTACAGCAGGTAGGCGGCGCGGTGCAGGGCGACGGCGGTCTTCCCCGTGCCGGGCCCGCCCTGCACCACGACCGCCCCGGGCAGGGGCGCGCGGATCACCTCGTCCTGCTCCGCCTGGATCGTGGCGACGATGTCCCCCATCCGTCCCGTGCGTCGGGCGGTGACGGCGGCCAGCAGCGCACCCTGGGCATCGGCGCGCACGCCGTCCTCGCCCAGCAGCGTCGGGTCCAGGATGTCGTCCTCGAGGTCGCGCACCTCGCGCCCCCGCAGCATCAGGTGACGACGACGGCGCACGCGGCCCCGGTGGGCCGCCGTCGCCTGGTAGAAGGCGCCGGCCTCGGCCGCGCGCCAGTCGACGAGGAGGCGCTCGTGGTCCTCGGTGGTGAGGCCGATGCGCCCGATGTACCGCTGCTCGTCGGCCCCACCCTCCCGCTCGGCGTCGAGGTCGAGCCGGCCGAAGACGAGGCGGTCGTCCACGGCGTAGAGCTGGGCGAGTCGGTCCTCGTAGAGGCTGGCGAAGGCGTCGCGCTCGGAGTGGTTCTGCAGCGACCCCTGCGGGCCGGTCCGGCGCACGGCCGCGAGCTGGCGCTCCTTCTCCTCACGCAGGGCGTCGAGGCGGGCGTACCGCTCGGCGACCCGACCCCGCTCGAGGTCGAGCTCGGACTGGCGGACGGACACGGTATCGGTCATCGGGGGCCCTCGCGGTGCGGTGAGGGGCGGACCACGCTGCGGCCCGCCCGGCGGAAAAGTGACCACCCATGCTACGCCGACCGCGGTGAACGGCGGGTGACGCGGCGGTGCCCTGGGGGCGCCGCCGCGTCCGGCCCGGTCGGCGCCGCCTCGGCCGGGCGACCGCGTCAGCGGGCGTCGACGACGGAGCCCGGCGTGTCGGCCCAGCGGCGCAGCGGCGCCAGGGCGTCCTCGAGCGCCCCGATCTGCGCCGCGACGGCCGTCGGCGCGGTCCCGCCCTGGGCGTCGCGAGAGGCGAGCGAGCCCTCCGTGCTGAGCACCTCGCGGACCTGCGGGGTCAGCGCCGGCGAGATGGCCGCGTACTCGTCGTCCGTGAGGTCCCACAGCTCCACGCCCCGGGCCTCGGCCGCCTTCACGGCCTCGCCCGACAGCTCGTGGGCCTCGCGGAACGGGACCCCCTGGCGGACGAGCCACTCGGCGACGTCGGTGGCCAGCGCGAAGCCCTGCGGGGCCAGCTCCGCCATGCGCTCCGTCTGGAACTCGAGGGTGGCGATCATCCCGGAGACGGCGGGCAGCAGCAGCTCGAGGGTGTCCGCGGCGTCGAAGACGGGCTCCTTGTCCTCCTGCAGGTCGCGGTTGTAGGCCAGCGGCATGCCCTTGAGCGTGGCCAGCAGCCCCGTGAGGTCGCCGATGAGGCGGCCGGACTTGCCGCGGGCCAGCTCGGCGACGTCCGGGTTCTTCTTCTGCGGCATGATCGAGGACCCCGTGGAGTACGCGTCGTGCAGCGTCACGAAGCCCGCCTCCTTGGTGGCCCAGAAGATGACCTCCTCCGAGATGCGGGACAGGTCGACGCCGACCATCGCGGCGACCCACGCGAACTCCGCGTACACGTCGCGGGCGGCGGTGCCGTCGATCGAGTTCCACACGGCCGACTCGAAGCCGAGCTCGGTGGCCACGGCGTTCGGGTCCAGACCCAGGGAGGAGCCGGCCAGGGCCCCGGAGCCGTACGGCGAGACGGCCGCGCGCGCGTCCCAGTCCACGAGCCGCTGCAGGTCCCGCGCGAACGCCCAGGCGTGCGCGAGCAGGTGGTGCGAGAGCAGGACGGGCTGCGCGTGCTGCAGGTGGGTGCGGCCCGGCATCGGCGCGTACGGGTGCGCCCGCGCCTGATCGAGCAGCGCGTCCACCGTGGCGATCACGCCCCGCGCGATGATGCGGGCGTGGTCGCGCAGGAACATCCGGCCGAGGGTGGCGACCTGGTCGTTGCGGGATCGGCCGGCCCGCAGGCGGCCGCCGAGCTCGGGACCGGCCCGCTCGATGAGGCCGCGCTCGAGCGAGCCGTGCACGTCCTCATCGGACGCCGCCGGGGTGTAGGCACCGGAACGCACGTCCGCCTCGAGCCGGTCGAGGGCCGCGATCATCCCGTCCAGGTCGTCCGCACTGAGCAGACCGGCGGTGTGCAGCACCCGGGCGTGGGCACGGGAGCCGGCGATGTCATAGGGCGCCAGGCGCCAGTCGAAGTGCGTGGACTTGCTGAGCGCGGCGAGCGCCTCGGAAGGGCCGCCGGCGAAGCGGCCGCCCCACAGGGCGCCCTCGTTGGTCCCGTGGCGGGCGTCGGTGTTCTCGGTCATCGAAGGTCTCCTCGAGGTCGGTGACAGGCCGACGGCGGCCGGCCCGGGCGCGGGCGGGCCGCCGTCGTGCGCGGGGCGTGCGGGGTCAGTCGTTGGACAGGCGGGCGACGTCCTGGAGGTCGTCGCCGCCGCGCAGGCGCTGCTCGCGCTCCGAGGCCGTCTTCGCGGACAGGCCGAAGATGTCGATGAACCCGCGGGCCGAGGACTGGTCGAACGAGTCGCCCTCGTCGTACGTGGCGAGGTTGAAGTCGTACAGGCCGGTCTCGGACCGGCGACCCTGCACCGTGGCACGGCCGCCGTGGAGCTCCAGGCGGATCTCACCGTTGACGTGCTCCTGGGTCGCGTCGATGAACGTGTCCAGGTTCCGCTTCAGCGGGGAGTACCACTGGCCGTCGTAGACCAGCTCGGTCCAACGCTGGTCCACATGCTTCTTGAAGCGCGCCTGTTCCCGCTCCAGGGTGACGTTCTCGAGCTCACGGTGGGCCGCGATCAGCGCCATGGCGCCCGGTGCCTCGTAGATCTCACGGGACTTGATGCCCACGAGGCGGTCCTCGACGATGTCGATCCGGCCCACGCCCTGGGCACCGGCCCGGCGGTTGAGCTCCTCGATGATCTCCAGCGGGCTCAGCGCGCGACCGTCGAGGGCCGTGGGGACGCCGCGCTCGAAGGCGATCGTGACCACGTCCGGCGCCGGCGGGAAGGCGGGGTCGTCCGTGTAGTCGTAGACGTCCTTCGTGGGGCCGTTCCAGATGTCCTCGAGGAAGCCGGTCTCGACGGCGCGGCCCCACACGTTCTGGTCGATCGAGAACGGGTTCTTCTTGGTGGTGACGATCGGCAGGTCGTTGCGCTCGGCGTACTCGATGGCCTTCTCACGGGTCAGGGCGAGGTCGCGCACCGGCGCGATGCACTTCAGGTCGGGGCCGAGGGTCTGGATGGAGACCTCGAAGCGGACCTGGTCGTTGCCCTTGCCGGTGCAGCCGTGCGCCACCGTCGAGGCGCCGAACTGGCGGGCCGCCGCGACCAGGTGGCGGGAGATCACCGGGCGCGAGATCGCGGAGACCAGCGGGTAGGCGTCCATGTAGAGGGCGTTGGCCTTGAGCGTGGGCATGCAGTACTGCTCGGCGAACTCGTCACGCGCGTCGGCGACGTAGGCCTCGACGGCGCCGCAGTCCAGGGCGCGCTGGCGGATCGTCTCGAGGGACTCGCCCCCCTGGCCCACGTCGACCGCGACGGCGACGACCTCGGCGCCCGTGGCCTCGGCGATCCAGCCGATGGCCACGGAGGTGTCCAGGCCGCCCGAGTAGGCAAGGATGATGCGTTCCTTCACGTTTTCTCCTCTTTATATAGGGGGGTCTCCGAGCGCGGCACGTGGCCGTCGGAGGCGTGCTCGGCGACGATCCTACCCGGGTCTTGAATAAATATGCAACTGACGGAATATCAGCTCCTGATGGATCCTGCGCAGCCCCTCTGCGCCCACCGCGGCGGCCACCCGCAACCATGGCCCCGCGCTCGAAGTTCGGGTCGAACGCGACGCCGGTCACGGCTTCGACCGTCGATCGTGACCTTCGCCCACGCCCCTGTGACGGAGGTTGTCCACACTGTCCAATCAGACGCCCTAAGATCCAATGCGGGCAGTGGCGTGCATTTCGTCCACGTACTCCCGCCTCAGGGAGCGATTCGTCACCTGATCTCAAATGTGAGACGGACGGGCAAGAATTCGTCGACCCATGATTTGACGCGAGGGGGGCTCCCGTCGTTGACTCTTCCGTAGCCGATTCGTGATCGAACCGTGATCTGACCGAGAGGTCGGGGACGGGGAGGCCACGACATCGAACCCCCTCCGACGGTCGCCCGCTGCTGGGTCGTCTCGAACCGACGGAGGGCATGACCCGACCAAGGAGAAGGACGACCCCGGTGTGCCTCGGCCACCGATCAGCGAGGACTCGCCATGGACACCATGACTCTCTTCACCACTTCCGCCACCCGCTCCCGCCGTGCCACCGCCTCGATCGTTGCGGGCATGACCCTCGCCGGCGCCGCCGCCGTGGGCTTCTCCGCCCTGGCCCAGGCCGCCACCGTGGACACCTGGGACCGCCTCGCCGAGTGCGAGTCCAACGGCACCTGGGACATCAACACCGGCAACGGCTTCTACGGCGGCGTGCAGTTCACCCTGTCCTCCTGGCAGGCCGTCGGCGGCGAGGGCTACCCGCACCAGGCCTCCAAGGCCGAGCAGATCAAGCGCGCCGAGATCCTCCAGGACCTGCAGGGCTGGGGCGCCTGGCCGCTGTGCTCGCAGAAGCTGGGCCTGACCCAGGCTGACGCGGACGCCGGTGACGTGGACGCCACCGAGGCCGCCCCGGTCGCCGTGGAGCGCACCGCCACCGTGCAGCGCCAGTCCGCCGCCGACGAGGCTGCTGCTGAGCAGGCCGCTGCTGAGCAGGCTGCTGCCGACCAGGCCGCCGCCGAGCGCTGGGCCGCCGAGCAGGCTGCTGCCGACCAGGCCGCCGCCGAGCGCTGGGCCGCCGAGCAGGCTGCTGCCGAGCAGGCCGCCGCCGACAAGGCCGCTGCCCAGCGTGCCGCCGCCGCGGAGAAGGCTGCCGCTCAGAAGGCTGCCGCCGCGGAGAAGGCCGCCGCTCAGAAGGCTGCCGCCGCTGAGCAGGCCGCTGCCGCGGAGCAGGCCGTCGTCGCCGAGGCCGAGACCATCGTCGTCAAGTCCGGTGACTCCCTCTGGAAGCTCGCCAACGAGTACGAGGTGGAGGGTGGCTGGACCGCCCTCTACGAGGCCAACAAGGGCGCCGTCTCCGACGCCGCCGTGATCTACGTCGGCCAGGAGCTCGTCCTGCCGCAGGCCTGAGACGCCTGACCGGTCCCCCGGACCGGTACCACACGAGGAAGGCCCCCGCCGTCGGCGGGGGCCTTCCTCGTGCCTGGTGCCCGTCACCCGCGCGGGCGGGGCCGGACGGGTCGGTTAGCCCGCCAGACCCAGCAGGTGGGCCGCGACGGCCGGGGCGGACGTGGTCCCCGTGGTGATGAGGAGGATGGTGTCGTCGCCGGCGATCGTGCCCATCACGTGCTCCACGCGCGCCTGGTCGATCACGCTGGCCAGGAACTGCGCCGCGCCCGGGGGCGTGCGCAGGACCACGAGGTTCGCGGTGGGCTCGGCGGAGACGAGCAGCTCGCGGGCCATGCTCGCCAGGCGATTCAGCTGCGCGTCCGAGCCGCGGCCCGGCACGGCGGCGTCGTCGCCCTCCGCCGGAAGGGCGTAGACCATGCCGGCCGGCCCGCGCGTCCGCACCGCGCCGAGGTCCACCAGGTCCCGCGAGAGCGTGCCCTGGGTGACGGACAGCCCGCGATCGCCCAGGGCGTCCGAGAGTTCGGCCTGGGAGCGGATGCCCCGGGTGGCCAGGATCTCCCGGATCGCGGCCTGACGGGCGATCTTCGTCGTGGGGGCGGCCATCAGCGCGGCTCCTCGGCCAGGCCGGAGCGGTACAGCAGCCAGGCGATGAGCGCCTTCTGCGCGTGCAGCCGGTTCTCGGCCTCGTCGAACACCACGGACCGCGGCCCGTCGATCACCTCGGCCGTGACCTCGTAGCCCCGGTACGCGGGCAGGCAGTGCAGGAAGATCGCGTCGTCGGCCGCCCGCGCCATCGCGGCGGCGTCCACCTGGTAGTCCCGGAACAGCGCCAGGCGGGCCTCCTTCTCCTCCTCCTGGCCCATGGACACCCACGTGTCGGTCACGACGACGTCCGCGCCCGCCAGGGCCTCGGCCGCGTCCGTCGTGACGAGGACGGAACCGCCCGTCTCCGCCGCCCGCCGTCGGGCGGCGGCCACGACGTCCTCGGCAGGCAGGTGCCCCTCGGGGCCGGCGACCCGCACGTGCATGCCGGCCGTCGCGCAGCCGAGCAGATACGAGTGGGCCATGTTGTTCGCCGCGTCCCCCAGATACGTCAGAGTGCGGCCCGCCGTGCCGCCGAGGTGCTCGCGCACCGTCAGCAGGTCGGCGAGGATCTGACAGGGGTGGTAGTCGTCGCTGAGCGCATTGACCACGGGCACCGAGGAATGGGCGGCCATCTCCTCGAGACCGGCCTGCGCGAACGTGCGCCAGACGATGACGCCGACCATCCGCTCCAGCACGCGGGCCGTGTCCGCCACGGACTCCTTGTGGCCCAGCTGCGACTCCCCCGGGTTCACGATCAAGGGCGTCCCGCCGAGCTCGGCGATGCCGGCCGCGAACGAGACGCGGGTGCGCGTGGAGGTCTTGTCGAAGAACACGATGCCGGTCCGGGGCCCGGCCAGCGGGCGGTGCCGGAACCGGTCGGCCTTCATCTGCGCGGCGAGGTCGAGCACCTCGGCCTGCTCGGCCGGGGTGAGGTCCGTGTCCACCAGGAAGTGGCGGACGGCGGTGGCGGGGGTCATGGGCGGTCTCCTTCGGCGGGGGTCAGGGCGGCGGCCACGAGCCCGGGCAGGGCGGCGGCGAAGCGCTCGAGCTCGGCCACGGGCACGGTGAGCGGCGGGGCCAGGCGCAGGGTGGACGGGCCGGTGGCGTTGAGGATCCAGCCCGCCTCGAGGCCGGCGGCGACGACGGCGGGGGCCAGCCCGCCGGCCGGGACCGGTCCCGCGGGGTCGGCCAGGTCGACGCCGATCCACAGGCCGTGACCGCGCACCGCGGCCACCTCGGGCAGGTCCTCCAGCAGGGCGGCCACGGCCTCGCCCGCGGCGCGGACGTGGCCGAGCAGGCCCTCGTCCTCGACGGTCTGGAGCACGGCCAGGCCCGCGGCGGTGGCCAGGGGGTTGCCGCCGAACGTGGTGCCGTGCTGGCCGGCGGTGAGCAGCCTGGAGACGGCGGGGCCGACGCACACGAGCGCCCCGATCGGCACGCCGCCGCCCAGTCCCTTCGCCAGGGTGAAGGCGTCGGGCACCACCGGCTCTGCCGCACCGGTGACGGCCGGGTTCTGGAAGCCGAACCACGTGCCGGTGCGGCCCACGCCGGACTGCACCTCGTCGAGGATCATCAGGGCGCCGGCCTCGCGGGTCGCGGCCCGCACCTCGGCCAGGTAGCCGGCCGGCCAGCCGTGCACGCCGGCCTCGCCCTGGACCGGCTCGAGGATGACGGCGGCGACGGTGGCGCCGTCGTCGTCCGGGGCCAGGGCCGCCCGCAGGGCTGCGGCGTCCCCGCCCGGCACGTGCTCCACGCCGCCGGGCAGCGGCTCGAAGGGCGCCCGGTAGGCCTCCTTGTGCGTGAGCGCGAGGGCGCCCATCGTGCGGCCGTGGAAGGCCCGCTCGAGCGCGATCACCCGCGTCCGGCGGCCGGACGGGTCGTCCGCACCGTGGCGGCGGGCGAGCTTGAACGCGGCCTCGTTGGCCTCCGTGCCGGAGTTCGCGAAGAACACGGTGGAGCCCGCGGGCACGCCGGCCAGTTCCAGCAGGCGCTCGGCCAGGCGGATCTGCGGCTCGGACGTGAAGAGGTTGGACACGTGGCCGAGCGTGGCGATCTGCTCGGACACGGCCCGCACCAGCGCCGGGTGGCCGTGGCCGAGCGCATTCACGGCGATGCCGGCCAGCAGGTCCGTGTAGCGCCGGCCGTCGGCGTCCCACACGTGGACCCCCTCGCCGCGCACGAGCACGCGGGTGGGGCGGCCGAAGACGCCGGTCAGGGCGGCGTGGTAGCGCTCCAGCAGCGCGGACTGGTCGGTGCTCATGCGTCCTCCTCGGGGGTGGTCGGGGCGGTGGGTTCGGCGTCGGGCACCACCTGGGTGCCGACGCCCGCGGAGGTGAAGACCTCCAGCAGCATCGAGTGGGGGCGGCGGCCGTCCACGACGTGGGCGCGCTGCACGCCGGCGTCGACGGCCGCCAGGCACGCGGCCATCTTCGGGATCATCCCGGAGGCCAGGGAGGGCAGCAGCGCACGCAGCTGGGCGGCGGTGAGCGAGCTGATGAGGGAGTCCCGGTCCGGCCAGTCCGCGTAGAGGCCCTCGACGTCGGTGAGCAGCACGAGCTTCGCGGCGCCGAGGGCGGCGGCCAGGGCCGCGGCGGCGGTGTCCGCATTGACGTTGAGGACCTGCCCGGTGGGCTGGCCGTCGTCGTCGATCTCGGGGGCGACCGACGAGACCACGGGGATCCGCCCGGACTCGATCACGTCGAGGATCGCGGTCGGGTCGACGCCGGTGACCTCGCCCACGAGGCCGAGGTCCACCTCCTGCCCGTCCACGACGGCGCCCGTGCGGCGGGCGCGCAGCAGCCCCGCGTCCTCGCCGGAGAAGCCGACGGCGTACGGGCCGTGGGAGTTCACGAGGCCGACCAGCTCGCGGCCCACCTGTCCCGTGAGCACCATGCGGACCACGTCCATGGCCTCCTCGGTGGTCACGCGCAGGCCGCCGCGGAACTCGGACGCGATGCCGAGGCGGTCGAGCATCGCGTTGATCTGCGGGCCGCCGCCGTGCACCACCACGGGGTGGACCCCCACGTGGTGCAGGAACACGATGTCCTCGGCGAACGCCCGGCGCAGCTCCTCCGACACCATGGCGTTGCCGCCGTACTTGACGACCATGACGGTGCCGGCGAACCGCCGGATCCAGGGCAGGGCCTCGACGAGGACCTCCGCCTTGGACTCGGCGCGGTCGAGCCGGTCCGCGGTGGACAGGACGGGTGCGGCCGCCGTGGCCGGGTCGGTGTGCGGGCTCATGCTGGGGGTCCTCACGTGGAGTAGGCGGAGTTCTCGTGGACGTAGTCGTGCGTCAGGTCGTTGGTCCAGACCGTGGCCTCGGCGTCGCCGGCGTGCAGGTCGACCTCGACGAGCACCTCGCGGGCCGTCAGGTCCACGCGGGAGCGGTCCTCCCCCACACCGGAGGCGCGGCACACCTGGACGCCGTTGAAGCGCACGTCGAGGGCGTACGGGTCGAAGGCGGCGACCGACTCCGGGACCGTGCCGACGGCGGCGATCACGCGTCCCCAGTTCGGGTCCTGGCCGAAGATCGCGGTCTTGAACAGGTTGGAGCGGCCGACGGCGCGGGCGACGGCCTCGGCCGCTTCCTCGGTCTCGGCGTGGACCACGCGCACGGCGATGTCGTGCCGGGCGCCCTCGGCGTCGGCGACGAGCTGGCGGGACAGGTCCGCGCAGACCTCGTGGAGGGCCGCGGCGAACGCCTCGGGCTCGGGCGCGGTCCCGGACGCGCCCGAGGCCAGCAGGATCACGGTGTCGTTGGTGGACATGCACCCGTCCGAGTCGACCCGGTTGAAGGTGGCGCGCACGGCCTCGCGCAGGGCCGCGTCGAGGGCGGGGGCGGGGACGTCGGCGTCCGTGGTGATGACGCTGAGCATGGTGGCCATGCCGGGTGCCAGCATGCCCGCCCCCTTGGCCATGCCGCCCACGGTGAAGCCCGCGCCGCGGGCCACGGCGGTCTTGGCCACGGTGTCCGTGGTCTTGATCGCGACGGCGGCGTCCTCGCCGCCGTCCGGACTGAGGGCGGCGACCGCCTCGGACACGCCCGCGGTGAGGGTGTCCATCGGCAGGCGCTCGCCGATGAGGCCGGTCGAGCAGACGAGCACGTCGTCGGCGGCGGCCCCGAGGGCGGCGGCCGCGTGCTCGGCGGTGCGACGGGCGTCCTCGAGGCCCTCGGCGCCGGTGGCCGCGTTGGCCCCGCCGGAGTTCAGGACGACCGCGGTCGCACGGCCGTCCCGCACGGCGCGGCGGGTCCAGACCACGGGGGCGGCCGCCACCCGGTTCTCGGTGAGGACGGCGGCCGCCGCGTCGCGCGGGCCCTGGTTGACGACGACGGCGACGTCGGGCGTGCCCGAGGCCTTCAGCCCCGCGGTGACGCCGGCCGCCCGGAACCCCTGTGCTGCGGTGACGCTCACGGCGCGACCCCCTGCTGCTCGAGCCCCGCCTGCTCCGGCAGGCCCAGGGCGATGTTCATGGACTGCACGGCGCCGCCGGCCGTGCCCTTGGTGAGGTTGTCGAGCACCGCGCAGACGATCACGCGGCCGGCACGCTCATCCACGGCGAGCTGCAGCTGCACGTGGTTGGAGCCGAGGACCGCCTTCGTCGTCGGCCACTGCCCCTCGGGCAGCAGGTGCACGAAGCGTTCGCCGCCGTAGGCCGCGGCCCATGCCGCGCGCACGTCCGCGGCGGCCACGCCGGGGCGCAGCCGCGCCGTGGCCGTCGCGAGGATGCCGCGCGGCATCGGCGCGAGCGTGGGCGTGAAGGAGACGCGGACCGGCTCGCCGGCCGCCTGGGCCAGGCCCTGCTCGATCTCCGGGGTGTGCCGGTGCCCGCCACCGACGCCGTACGGGCTCATCCCGCCCATGACCTCGGCGCCGAGCAGGTGCGGCTTGAGCGCCTTGCCCGCCCCGGAGGTGCCCGAGGCGGCGACGATCACCACGTCCTGCGGCTCGAGCAGCCCCGCGGCGAAGCCGGGCGCGAGGGCGAGGATCGAGGTGGTCGGGTAGCACCCGGGGACGGCGATGCGGCGGGTGCCGGCGAGTCGCTCACGCTGACCGGGCAGCTCGGGCAGGCCGTAGGGCCAGGTCCCGGCGTGCGCGGTGCCGTAGAAGGCCTCCCAGTCTGCGGCTGACTCGAGGCGGTGGTCGGCGCCCGCGTCGATCACCAGGGTGTCCGGGGATCGCTCTGCGATCTCGGCCGCCAGCGCCCCGGAGGCCCCGTGGGGCAGCGCGAGGATCACGACGTCGTGACCGGCGAGGACGTCCGCGGTGGTCTCGGCGAGGACGCGGTCCGCCAGGGCGTGCAGGTGCGGCTGGAGGGCGCCGAGGCGCTCCCCCGCGTTCGAGTGGGCCGTGATGGCTCCGACGGTGACGGACGGGTGGCCGGCGAGCAGGCGCAGGGCCTCTCCCCCGGCGTAGCCGCTGGCTCCGGAGACGGCGACGGTGTGGGTCATGGCCCCATCCTAGCGTAGATATGCGTTGCACGGAATATCTATGCGGTGCCTCGGGTCCCCCGGGACGGGCCGGATGTCCGGGCCCGCTCCTAGAGTGGGGCCATGACCACTGCGAACACCCCCGCCGTCCCCCGCACCCACCACGCCGTCGTCGTGTCCGCCACGGGCGGCCCCGAGGTCCTGCAGTGGACCGAGACGGAGGTGCCCTCTCCCGCACCGGGGCACGTGCTGGTGCGGACCGCCGCGGCGGGCCTGAACTTCATCGAGACGTACCAGCGCTCCGGGACCTACGCGATGGACCTGCCCTTCACCCCCGGCACGGAGGGCTCCGGCGAGGTCGTCGCGCTCGGCGAGGGCGTGGACGCCGCGCTCCTGGGGGCCCGTGTCGCCACCGCGACGGCCACCGGTGCGTACGCCGAGCACTTCACCGCCCCCGCGGATCGTCTCCTCGCCGTCCCGGAGGGCATCGACCTGGCCGAGGCCGCCGCCCTTCCGCTGCAGGGCATGACGGCCCACTACCTCTGCCGGTCCACCTTCCCGGTGGAGGAGGGCCACACGGTGGTCGTGACGGCCGGTGCCGGCGGCGTGGGGCTCCTGCTCACCCAGCTCGCGACGGCCCGCGGCGCCCGCGTGGTCACCACGGCGTCCACGGAGGAGAAGCGGGAGCTGTCCCGGGGCGCGGGCGCCGTCGCCGCGGTGGACTATCCGGACCTCGCCGCCACGGTGGCGGAGCTGACGGACGGCGAGGGCGCGCACGTCGTGTACGACGGCGTGGGGAAGGACACCTTCGACACCTCGCTCGAGGTGCTGCGCGTGCGCGGCACACTCGTGCTCTTCGGCGGGGCCTCCGGGCAGGTGCCCCCCTTCGACCTGCAGCGGCTCAACGCGGCCGGCTCGCTGTACGTCACCCGGCCCTCGCTGGTGCACTACACGCGCACGGGCGAGGAGACCCGCTGGCGTGGTGGAGAGGTGTTCGGGGCGTGGGCCTCCGGCGAGCTCGACGTACGGATCGGCGAGCGCTTCCCGCTGGCGGACGCGGCCGCCGCGCACGCCGCCCTCGAGTCCCGGTCGACGACGGGCAAGGTGCTGCTCACCCTGTCCTGAGCCGGACCCGCCCGGTGCCTTCCAGGCGCCCCGCGCGGCCGCGGGCGGGGCATAGAATGTCCCGCTGCGGCCTGGTCCGCGTCCGACCCTCGGTTTGCCGCTCACACCCCCGGAGGCCCCTGTGTCCCTTTCGTCCGCCGCGCCCACCCCGCCCTCCGTCCCCCTCGACCCCGCGGGCGCGCCGCATCGGCCGCAGCTGCCCGGCTCCGAGCGCACCCCGCCCGCCCGGACGCTCGTGGAGCTCTTCGACGCCACGGCGCGCGAGCACCCGGACGCGACCGCCCTGGACGACGGCGTCGAGCCGCTGACGTACGCGGAGCTGCGGGAGCGCGTCGACGAGACCGCCCGCCACCTGTGGGCCGCCGGCGTGCGGGCGGGAGACCGGGTCGGCGTGCGGATCGCCTCGGGCACGGCCGCGCTGTACGTCTCGATCCTCGGCGTGCTCGCCGCCGGCGCGGCCTACGTCCCCGTGGACGCGGACGATCCGGAGGAGCGCGCCCGCCTCGTGTTCGGCGAGGCGAAGGTGGCCGGCGTCCTCACCGACGAGCGGGTCTACGCCCCGCACCCCGAGCACACCGCGGACCCGGCCGCGGAGGCCCGCGCCCCCGGGCTCGAGGACGACGCGTGGATCATCTTCACCTCTGGCTCGACGGGCACCCCCAAGGGCGTGGCGGTGAGCCACCGCTCGGCCGCGGCCTTCGTGGACGCCGAGGCGCGGATCTTCCTGGCGGACGATCCGCTCGCCCCGGGCGACCGCGTGCTGGCGGGACTGTCCGTCGCGTTCGACGCCTCGTGCGAGGAGATGTGGCTCGCCTGGCGTCACGGTGCGTGCCTGGTCCCGGCCCCCCGCTCGCTCGTGCGCTCCGGCATGGACCTCGGCCCGTGGCTCGCCGAGCGGCGCATCACCGCCGTGTCCACCGTGCCGACCCTCGCCGCGATGTGGCCCACCGAGGCCATGGACAACGTCCGGCTGCTGATCTTCGGCGGCGAGGCCTGCCCGCCCGAGCTCGCCGCGCGCCTGGCGGAGGACGGCCGCGAGGTCTGGAACACCTACGGCCCCACGGAGGCCACCGTCGTCGCGTGCGCGGCCCCGCTCACGGGTCTCGGCCCGGTCCGCATCGGCCTGCCCCTGGACGGCTGGGACCTGGCCGTCGTCGACCCGCAGACCACGCTGCCCGTGGCCGAGGGCGAGACGGGCGAGCTGATCATCGGCGGCGTCGGCCTGGCCCGCTACCTCGACCCGGCCAAGGACGCCGAGAAGTACGCCCCCATGCCCTCCCTCGGCTGGGAGCGTGCCTACCGCTCCGGTGACCTCGTGGTCTTCGAGCCGGAGGGCCTGCTGTTCGTCGGCCGCGCCGACGACCAGGTGAAGCTCGGCGGCCGCCGCATCGAGCTCGGCGAGGTGGACGCGGCGCTCCAGGCCCTGCCCGGCGTCCACGGCGGCGCCGCGGCCGTGCAGACCACCCCGGCGGGCCACCAGATCCTCGTCGGCTACCTCGTCCCCGCGGACCCCGAGGCCGAGCTCGACCTGCACATGGCCCGCGAGCACCTCGCGGCGGAGCTGCCGGCCGCACTCGTGCCCCGGCTGGCCGTCGTGGACTCCCTGCCCACGAAGACCTCCGGCAAGGTGGACCGCCACGCGCTGCCGTGGCCCCTGCCCGGCGCCGAGGTGGACGAGGACGCGCCCCAGCCGAACGAGGACACCGCCGACGGCTGGGTGCTGCGCCAGTGGGCGGACGTGCTCGGCGCGCCCCCCAAGGACGCCGACACCGACTTCTTCGAGGCCGGCGGCGGCTCGCTCGCCGCTGCCCAGCTCGTGGCCCGCCTGCGCCTGCGCCACCCGGCCGTGACCGTCCAGGACGTCTACCGCAACCCCACCGCCGGGGCCCTCGTGGCCGCCGTCGTGGGCGACGACGGCCCCCGCGGCATCGAGGTGCACGACCGGCACGTCGACCGCACCCGCCACCGCACCCAGTGGGTCCAGACCCTCGTGGGACTGCCCGTGTTCGTCCTGCCCGCCCTGCGCCTGGGCGTGTGGACCGGCCTGGCCCTGAACCTGCTGACGCTCTCCGGGCTCGCGCCCGGGCTGCCCACCGTGCCGTGGTGGGTGCTGATCGTGGCCGGTCTGCTGGTGGTGACCGTGCCCGGCCGCATGCTGCTCACCGCCGCGACGGCCCGGCTGCTGCTGCGCGGCGTGAGCCCCGGGTCCTACCCGCGCGGTGGCCGCGTCCACCTGCGCCTGTGGCTCGCCCAGCAGATCAGCGACCTCGTGGACCCCTACTCGCTGGCCGGCGCCACGTGGGTGCCCGCCTACGCGCGACTGCTGGGCAACCGGATCGGCAAGGACGTGGACATGCACACCGTGCCACCGGTCACCGGCATGCTCACGGTCGAGGAGGGCGCCGCGATCGAGCCTGAGGTGGACCTGTCCGGCTACTGGGTCGACGGCGACGTCGTCCGGCTCGGCGAGGTGCGCATCGGCGCGGACGCCGTCGTGGGCGCCCGCTCCACGCTCCTGCCGGGCGCCCAGGTCGGCGCCGGGGCGCACGTCGAGGCCGGGTCCACCGTCGCCGGGCGGGTGCGCGGCGGCCAGCGCCACGCCGGCTCCCCCGCCGTCAAGGTGGGCAAGGTGAAGTCCCGCGGCCCCGCCGAGGCGCCGCGGGAGACCCCGGGCTGGCGCCTGATGGCGACCGTCCTCTCGACCCTCATCTCCCTCCTTCCGCTCGTCTCCGCCGCCGCGGCGGCCGCGGTGGCCGCGTGGTCGCTGACCTGGTGGCCGCCGGCCCCGGAGGCGGGGCCGCTGGCCGCCGTCGGGACCACCGCGGCGCGCCTGCTGGCCGCAAGCCCCCTGGTGGCCGGCGTCTGGTTCCTGACCCAGATGCTGCTCGTGCTCGTCACCGTGCGCCTGCTCGCGCTCGGCATCACGGAGGGGCACCACCCCGTGCGCTCCCGGGTCGGCTGGCAGGTGTGGGCCACCGAGCGCGTCCTCGACGCCGCCCGCGACCAGCTGTTCCCGATCTACGCCTCCCGCTTCACGCCGACGTGGCTGCGCCTGCTGGGCGCCGAGGTGGGCCGCGGCGTCGAGGCCTCCACCGTGGTGCTCCTGCCCTGCATGACCCGCGTGGGCGACGGCGCGTTCCTCGCCGACGACACGATGGTCTCCTCCTACTCCCTCGACGGCGGGTGGATGCACGTGGCCCCCGCGAAGGTCGGCAAGCGCTCGTTCGTGGGCAACTCCGGCATGGTGCCCGGCGGCCGCACCCTGCGCCGCGACTCGCTCGTGGCGGTGCTGTCCACCACCCCGGCCAAGACCAAGGCGGGCACGTCCTGGATGGGCTCCCCGCCCGTGCGCCTGCGCCGCAACGAGGTCACCGCAGACGCCGCCCTCACCTACGACCCGCCGGCCCGACTCAAGGCCGCCCGCACCGCCTGGGAGCTGCTGCGCGCGATCCCGGTGTGGCTGCACGTGGCCCTGTCCCTCGCCGTCGGCGCGACGCTGGCCGCCCTCATCGCGGTCGGCACGTGGGCGCTGGCCTTCGTCCTGGGCGGCGTCGTCCTGCTCGCGGCCGGCGCGGTCGCGGCGAGCCTGACCGTGCTCGCCAAGCGGGTCTTCGTCGGCCGGATCCGCGCGGGCGAGCACCCGCTGTGGTCCTCGTTCATCTGGCGCAACGAGGTCGCGGACACCTTCACCGAGTTCCTCGCCGCCCCGTGGTTCAGCCGGGCCGCGGCCGGCACCCCCGCCCTGGTCTGGTTCCTGCGCGCGATGGGCGCCCGCATCGGCCACGGCGCCTGGGTCGAGTCCTACTGGCTGCCCGAGGCCGACCTCGTGGAGCTCGGCGACGGCGCCACCGTGAACCGCGGCTGCGTCGTCCAGACCCACCTGTTCCACGACCGCGTGATGTCCCTGGACGCCGTCGTCCTGGAGGACGGCGCCACCCTCGGCCCCCACTCCGTGGTGCTGCCCGCCGCCCGCCTGGGCCGCGGCACCACCGTCGGTGCCGGGTCCCTCGTGATGCGCGGCGAGGAGCTGCCCGCCGGCACGTGGTGGCTCGGCAACCCGGTCTCCCCGTGGCGTCGTCCCGACGGCGACCCCGCCGCCGCGGCCACCCCCTCCCGAGAGGAAGCATGAGCACCGATCCCTACGTCCCGGGCGTCGGCACCGACGCCGCCACCGTCGAGCACATCGCACTGGACCTCGACGTGCGCCTGGCCGCGAACCGGGTCTCCGGCACCGCCGTCCTGCGCGTGCGCCTGACGAAGCAGAGCCGCCGCATCGAGCTGGACCTGTACCGGCTGCGCGTGTCCCGGGTGGACGCCGTCGTCGACGGCCGCGCCGTCGCCTCCTCGTTCACCCAGCCGGGCCGCGCCCCGAGCCGCCTCGTCGTCGACCTGGACGAGAGCCGGCCGGAGGGCACGCTCGTGGAGCTGACCGTGGTCTACGCGGGCACGCCCACGCTGCGGCGCAGCCCGTGGGGCACGATCGGCTGGGAGGAGCTCACGGACGGCGTGCTCGTGGCCGGGCAGCCCCACGGCGCCTCCACGTGGCTGCCGTGCGTGGACTCCCCCACCTCCCGCTCGACGGCGGAGATCACCCTCACCTGCGACGCGGGCTACCTGCCCGTCGCCAACGGCGTGGGCGCGCCCGTGCGCACGCGCGGCTCGCGGGTCACGTGGCGGTGGCGGCTCGACCAGCCCGTGCCCGCCTACCTGCTCAGCGTGCAGATCGGCCGCTACCGGCTCGTGGACGCCGCCCCTCCCGCCGAGGGCCTGCCGCCGCTGCGCCTCGTGGTCTCCCCGCGGACCGAGCAGCGGGCCCTCCGGGCCCTTGCCCCCCAGCCGGCCATGATGGCCACGTTCATCGACGCCTACGGGCCATACCCATTCGAGGACTACACCGCGGTCGTGGCCGACGAGGAGCTCGAGATCCCGCTCGAGGCCGCGAGCATGTCGCTGTTCGGCACCAACCACCTGGACGGCTCGTGGGAGTCCGAGCGGCTGATCGCCCACGAGATGTCCCACCAGTGGTTCGGCAACGCCGTGACCCTGGGCCGCTGGTCCGACCTGTGGCTGCACGAGGGCTTCGCCTGCTGGTCCGAGTGGCTGTGGGCCGAGGCCTCGGGGCGGTCCAGCATCACCTCGATGGCGCGGCGGGCCTGGCAGAAGCTGGCCGCGCACCCGGTGGAGCAGGCGCTGGCCGAGCCCGGGCCGGAGGAGATGTTCGAGGACTGGGTGTACAAGCGCGGCGCGCTCACCGTGGAGGCGCTGCGGCACCTGCTGGGCACGGACCTCTTCGGCTCCATGCTGCGCGCCTGGGTGCGGGAGCACCGGTTCGGCACCGTCGACTCCCTGGGGCTGCGCACGCACGTGCACGCGTGGGCCCCGCACGCCGGGGTGAGCCGAGCGCAGGTGGACGAGCTCTTCGACGCGTGGACGCTGCGGCCCGAGCTGCCGCCGTTCCCGGGCTGAGGCGGCCGCGCGGTCGACTCAGCGGCCCCGCAGCGCCAGCGCCCCGAGGAGACCGCCCGGCAGCCGGTCGGTGAGGTCCACCAGCACGACGTCGGCCGGCACGGTCAGTGCGTCGACGGCGGCGGGGTCGCCCGTGAAGCCGGTGCCGGCGGCCTTCACGAGCGCCTCCTTCCGCGTCCACAGCCGGGCCCGCGCGGCGGGCCTCTCGGGGGCGGGAAGCTCCCGCACCCGGGCGCGCTCCGCCGTCGAGAAGCCCACCCCGCCCAGGCCGTCCTCGTCCGCGAAGGCCGCGGCGTCCGCCCGCTCGACGTCCACCCCGAGGCCGAGCCCGTCGGCGGGCCGTGCCGGCGCCCACCACGCCCCGATCCGAGCCCGGTCCTCAGTGCCGGGCATCCGGACGCGCGTGAACGAGACGAGGGCGACCCGGCCGGGGGGCAGGCCGGTCAGCGCGGGGACGCCGTGCGCGGCCGAGCCGCAGCGCGGGCAGGCGTGCCGGAGCCCGAGCGGCCCCACCGGCACGCCCCAGGCCGCCGTCAGGGCGGTGCGCACCTGACCGAGCAGCGCGGAGACGGCGTCGGCCGCCCCCGCCGAGGCGGGGACGGCCGAGGTCAGGCCCCACGGGCCGGTCGCGACGGACACGGTCAGCGCTGGACCGCCCCGTGCCGCTGCGCCGCGAGCGCGGTGGCCGCGGCGCGGGCCTCGGAGACCTCCTCCGCGGTGAGCGTGCGGTCAGGGGCGCGGAAGCGCAGGGAGAACGCGAGGGACTTCCGCCCCTCCGGCACGCCCGCGCCCCGGTAGACGTCGAACAGCTCGACGGCCTCGAGCAGCTCCCCGGCACCCTCGGCGAGGGTCGCGCGCACGTCCCCGGCCACGACGGCCTCGTCCACCACGAGCGCCACGTCCTGCGTGCTCACGGGGAACGTGGACAGCGGTGCGGCGACCACGATCTCGGGGGCCGCGGCGCACAGCGCGTCCAGGTCCAGCTCCCACACGCTCGTGCGGGCGGGCAGGTCCTCGGCCTCGAGCCACTGCGGGTGCAGCTCGCCGGCGACGCCCACCACCCGGTCCCCGTGCTCGGTCACGACGACGAGCTCGGCCACCCGGCCCGGGTGGAACGCGTGGTGCCGGCCCTGCCGGACGGTCAGCTCGACGCCGAGGACGTCGGCCACGTCGAGGGCCCCGGCGATCGCGTCCTGCCAGTCCACCGGGCGGGGGTCGTGGTCCGGCCCGGGCGCCGAGTCGTGCCCGGCGTACAGACCGGCCACGTGCCACGGCTGAGCGGGGATGCCGGCCTCGAGGTCGGCGAGGACCTCGGCGGAGGGGTGGACCGCGCGCGGGGGGATCGTCGCCGAGCCCAGCTGCGCGCCGGGCAGGAAGACCAGCCCCATCTCGTACAGCGCCAGATCGCGGAAGCCGCGTCCGAGGTTGCGGCGCGCGGTCTCGACGAGGCCCGGCAGCAGCGACAGGCGCAGGTACCGGTACTGGGAGGCGATCGGATTGGCCAGGGCCACCATCGCCAGGGCCTGGCCCTGCGCGTCCGAGTCCGCCCCGAAACGCCGGTTCTGCTCCTCGGAGACGAACGGGTAGGCCAGCACCTCGGTGAGTCCCGCGGCCGCGAGCGCGGCCGACACGCGGCGACGCTGGGCCTGGCGGCGGGTGAAGCCGCGGCCCGGCGGGGCCACGGGCACCACGGAGGGGATCGCGTCGTAGCCGCGCAGGCGCGCGACCTCCTCGGCGAGGTCCTCGGGGATGCGCAGGTCCGTGCGCCACGACGGGGCGGTCACGGTCAGCCGCGGGGCGACGTCGGCGGCGGCCTCGGCGACGGCCACCTCGGCGCCCAGGGCGCGCAGCGTCTCCACGACCTCGTCGGTCGTGTACGCCACGCCCACCAGGGCGGAGGGGAAGTCGGCGGCCATCTCGACGACGGCCGGCTGCGGCCGCGTCCCGACGTCGGTGACCCCGGGCTCGGCGGTGCCGCCGGCGAGCTCGACGAGCAGCTGCACGGCCCGCTCGGCCGCCTCGTCGGCGATCTCCCAGTCGACGCCGCGCTCGTTGCGCTTCGACGCCTCCGAGGGCAGGCGGTGCCGGCGCCGCGTACGGGCGATCGACACGGGGTCGAAGTTCGCGGACTCGACCACGATCGTGGTGGTGGCGTCCGTGACCTCGGTGGCGGCCCCGCCCATGACGCCCGCCAGGCCGATGGGGCCGGAGTCGTCCGTGATGAGCAGGTCCTCGGGGTCGAGCTCGCGCTCCTTGCCGTCGAGGGTGGTCAGGGTCTCTCCGGCCCGCGCGCGGCGCACCACGATCTCGCCGGAGAGCGTGTCCGCGTCGTAGAAGTGCAGGGGCTGGCCCAGCTCCCACATGACGTAGTTGGAGATGTCCACCGGCAGGGAGATGGTGCGGATGCCGGCCAGGCGCAGGCGCGCGGCCAGCCACGGCGGGGTCGGGCGGGTCGCGTCCACGCCGGAGACCGTGCGGGCCACGAACCGGGTGGCCCCGGGCTCGCCGTGGATCGGCGCGTCGTCGTCGATGCGGACGGCCGGGCCGGCGTCGTCGGCCGCGGGCGGGTGGACGGCGGCGGCCGGGTCCGTGAAGGGCACGCCGGTGGCGTGCGCGTACTCGCGCGCGACGCCGCGCATCGAGAACGCGTAGCCGCGGTCGGGCGTCACGTTGATCTCGGCGGCCTCGCCGTGCAGGTCCAGGACGTCCCGGGCGTCGGTGCCCGGCTCGGGGTCGAGCCCGAGGTCGCCGAGCACGATGATCCCGTCCGTGCCGTCGTCGCCCACGCCCAGCTCCGTGCTGGAGGCGATCATCCCGGCCGAGACGTGCCCGTAGGTCTTGCGGGGGCTGATGCGGAAGTCGCCGGGCAGCACCGCGCCGGGCAGGGTCACGACGACCTTGTCCCCGACCTCGAAGTTGTGGGCGCCGCACACGATGCCCTGCACGCCGGAGGGCTCGATGCCCTCGCCGGTGAGCGGCTGGGCGGCGCCCTCGGGAACCACCCGCACGGAGCACCAGTTGATGGTCTTGCCGTTCTTCTGCGGCTCGGGCTCCTTGGAGAGCACCTGCCCGACGACGATCGGGCCCTGCAGCTCGGCGGCCGGACGGTGGACGTCCTCCTCCTCGAGGCCGACGCGGACGAGGTCGGCCATCACGTCCTCGGCACGGTGCTCCGCGGGCACGGGGACGAACTCCCGCAGCCAGTCCAGGGGGATGCGCATGGATCAGACCTCCATTCCGAAGTGCTGGGAGAAGCGGACGTCGCCCTCGATCATGTCGTGCATGTCCGGGACCTCGTTGCGGAACATGAGCGTGCGCTCCACGCCCATGCCGAACGCGAACCCGGAGTACTCCTCCGGGTCCAGGCCCGCGGCGCGCAGCACATTCGGGTGCACCATGCCGCAGCCGCCCCACTCGATCCAGCGGGGCCCGCCCTTGGCGCCGGGGTGCCAGATGTCCAGCTCGGCGCTGGGCTCGGTGAACGGGAAGAAGTTCGGGCGCAGGCGGATGGCCGCCTCGGCCCCGAACATCTGGCGGGCGAAGTACTCGAGGGTGCCGCGCAGGTGGGCCATGGTCAGGCCCTTGTCCACGGCCAGGCCCTCGAACTGGTGGAACACCGGGGTGTGCGTGGCGTCCAGCTCGTCCGTGCGGAAGGTGCGACCCGGGCACAGCACGTAGGTGGGGGCGCCCCGCTCGAGCAGGGAGCGCATCTGCACCGGGGAGGTGTGGGTGCGCAGCAGCAGGTGGGCCTCGGCCGGGGCCACGAAGAAGGTGTCCTGCATCTCGCGGGCCGGATGGTCCGGCGCGAAGTTGAGGGAGTCGAAGTTGAACCACTCGGACTCGAGCTCGGGGCCCTCCGCGATCTCCCAGCCCATGCCGACGAAGATCTCCGAGACACGGTCCATCGTCAGCGAGAGCGGGTGACGGGCGCCGACGCGGCGGCGACGGACCGCGGTGGTCACGTCCACCGTCTCCTCGCGCAGGATCCGCGCGGCCTGCTCCGCCTCGAGCACCTCGGTGCGGGCGGCCAGGGCCTTGCCCAGGCGGCCGCGTGCGGCGCCCATGAGCTTGCCGGCCTCCGCCTTGCGCTCCTTGGGCAGAGCGCCGATCGCCTTGTTCGCGAGAGTCAGGGGGGCCCGGTCGCCGGTGTGGGCCAGGCGGGCGGCCTTGAGCTCATCGAGGTCCGCCGCGGCCTCGTACGCGGCGAGCGCGGCCTGCACGGCGGCCTCCACCGCCTCCGCGTCCACGGGGGAGATCTCCGCCACGGGCGCGGTGGGCTCCGCGCCGGTCTCGGGGCTGGGTGTCATCAGGGCAACGACCTTCGCATGGGGGACGGTGGGACGCCCGTCAGTCTAGTGTCCGCCCCGGGCGCGCTCGGCCTAGGCTGAGGCGCATGACCGCCCCGGACTCCCTCGACGGCACCGACCCGCTGCTGCGGGGCGTGGGGCTGGACGCGCAGACCCGCTGCGCCCATTACGCCACGGCGCGGGACGTCGTCGCCCTGCGCTTCGCCTGCTGCCCCGCGTACTGGTCCTGCCACCGCTGCCACGCGGAACTCGCCGACCACCCGGCCGTGCCGGTGCCGGCCGGCGACTTCGACCGGCCGCACGTGCTGTGCGGGGTGTGCCGCACCGAGCTCAGCGTGGCCGCCTACCTCGCCCTCGAGGCCACCGCCGATCCCGCGTGTCCGGCCTGCGGAGCGCCGTTCAACCCGGGCTGCGCCGCCCATGCCCCGCTCTACTTCGACGTCCCCGCGTCCGGGTCCCCCGCCGGTGACGTCGACCCCGCGACACGGCCGTGACCGCCGCCCCCTCCCGGCCGTCGCCTCCGGCGCACGTGCGGGCGCGCGGGCTGTGGAACCTGCTGAACCTGGCGACGCCGCTGGGGCTGGTGGGCGCCGTCGTCGCCGGCTGCGCGCTGCGGCCCGGGCCGCACGGGCTGATCGAGGCCCGCGGCTGGACGCACCGGTTCCCGGGCGGGGCCGCGTTCACGGTCGGCGACGTCGTGTTCACCCGCCCCGGCCTGCGCATGACGCCCGCGCTGTGGCGGCACGAGGCCGGCCATGCGGACCAGTACGCCCTCCTGCTGGGTCTGCCGTTCCTGCCGGCGTACGCGCTCGCGGCGGCGTGGTCGACGTGGCGGACCGGGGACCCGGCGTCGCGCAACGTCTTCGAACGACGCGCGGGCCTGGCCCTGGGCGGCTACGTCGAGCGGCCCGTGGTCCGCGGCCTGCGGCCGCGCCGCTGACGGGCACGGGCGGTCGCGCCGACGCGGACCCGGGGTCCGGGGAGGTCAGTGCATGGTGCCGCCGGGGACGTCGAGGTCGGGGCCGCCGGCCAGCGCCGTCAGGGCGGCCTCGGCCACCGCGCGCGCCAGGTCGGCCGCGGGCAGCGCCGGGGTGTCCGGCGTCGGGCGGTGCTCGGCGTCCCACGGCACGTGGAGGAAGCCGGCGGCCCGGGCGGTGCCGGGGGCGTCGAGGAGGGCGTACATGACGTGGTTGCACACGAACGCGCCCGCGGACAGGGACGGCTCCGCGGCGACGCCGGCCGCCCGGATCGCGGCGACGGCACGCTTGGCGGGCAGGGTGGCGAACAGGGCCGCGGGCCCGTCGGCGCGCACGGGCCGGTCCACGGGCTGGTCCCCCGCGTTGTCCGGGATCCGGGCGTCCTGCAGGTTCACGGCCACCCGCTCGACCCGGACGGCCGCCGTGCCGCCGGCCAGCCCGACGGCGATCGCCACCTCCGGCCGGACCCGGTCGAGGGCCGCGGTCAGGGCAGACCCGGCCGCGCCGAACGCGCACGGCAGCTCGACCGCCTCGGCCGTCACACCCCGGTCCGCCAGGATGCCCACGGCGTCCCGCGCGGCGGCGATCGACGGGTTGTGGACGTCGCCGCCGAAGGGCTCGAAGCCCGTGAGCAGGACGCGGGCGGCCGGGGCGGGTGCACGGGAGGTCATGGCGACCACGGTAGGCGCGTCTGGGCGCCCGCGCCCCGCCCGGACTCGAACACGCTTGCGGGTCGATTCGAACATGTGTTCTACTTCTGGCCATGCGATGGGAAGCGCAGACCCTGCGGTCCGAGGGCGGAGCCCAGCGGGCGACGGCCGGCACACCGGCCGGCTCCGCCGCCCTGCTGCCGCTCTCGGACCTGCAGCGGAGTGTCACCACCCCGGAGTTCGCGGGGGTCACCTTCCATGAGGTGCTCGCCAAGACCGCACTGAACTCGGTGCCGTCCGCCTCGGCCATGCCGTTCCGCTGGACCGTGAACCCGTACCGCGGCTGCACCCACGCCTGCCGGTACTGCTACGCCCGCAGCACCCACACCTTCCTCGAGCTCGACGCCGGGGCCGACTTCGACCGGCAGATCGTCGTGAAGGTCAACGTCGCCGAGGTGCTGCGCGCCGAACTCGCCCGCCCCACGTGGGGCCGCGAGGCGGTGGCGTTGGGGACGAACACGGACCCGTATCAGCGGGCCGAGGGCCGCTACGCGCTGATGCCCGGGATCATCCGGGCCCTGGCCGATTCCGGCACCCCGTTCTCCGTGCTGACCAAGGGGACCCTGCTCGCGCGGGATGTGCCCCTGCTGCAGGCGGCCTCGCGCCAGGTGCCGGTGCAGGTCTCGCTGTCCCTGGCGATGCTCGACCCCGCCATCGCCGCCGCGGTCGAGCCGGGCACGCCGTCGCCGACCGCACGCCTGCGCCTGATCGAGCGGCTCGCCGCCGCGGGTGCGGACGTCACCGTCATGGCCATGCCCCTGCTGCCGTGGCTCACGGACGGGGACCGCGAGATCGACGCCCTCATGCGCGCGCTGGCGGACGCCGGAGCCGCGCGCGTCATGCCGGGCGCCCTGCACCTGCGGCCGGGCGCGAAGGAGTGGTACCTGGACTGGATCCGCCGCGAGCACCCGGATCTGCTGGCCGGCTACGAGCAGATGTACGCCCGGTCCGCCTACGCGCCCGAGTCGTACCGCCGCATGCTCACCCGGATGGCCGGGGAGGCCGCCGCACGGCACGGCCTGGCCCGCGGCGGCGCCCACGGCATCCGGCGCGAGGACGGTCCCCCGGCCCGGCGCCGGCCGGCGTCCCGGCCCTCCGCTCCGGCGGCGCAGCCCGCGCTGTTCTGACCGGTCCGCGGGGCGCGGCCGGCCGCGTGTCGACTCAGCGCCCCGCGGAGAACGCCGTGGCGGCGCCACGGAGCACCTCGGCCACGATCGGCCGGTCCGCCGGGATCCAGTCCAGGTGCCGCACGCCCGGCCCGGCGAGCGGCAGCCACGCCAGCAGGTCGTGGTCCTGGAGGGCTCGGGGTGTCGTCCCCTCCTCCGCCAGGACGCCCCAGAACACCCGCATCCGGGCGCCGTTGGCCAGCTCCCACCCGTCCGGCTCCGGCGCCGCCACCTCGGGGCCGAGCCGCACGGCGACCCCGAGCTCCTCCCGGCACTCCCGCAGCAGCGCCTCCTGGACGCCCTCCCCCGGCTCGACCTTGCCCCCGGGGAACTCCCAGAGCCCCCGCAGCGGGGCAGGCGCGCTGCGACGGGCCGCCAGCAGGCGGGTCGGCGCGGCCACATCGTCGAGCAGCGCGAGCCCCACGACCAGCCGCGGTCGCGCACCGTCCCGGGGCGACGTCGTCGGGCTGGCAGCGGGCGCGGGGCGAGCGGGTGTGGCGGAGGTCATGAGCCCAGGCTAGCGAGGCCCCCGCCCCCGCAGACCGGAGTCCGTAGGCTGGGTCGGTGCCCACCCCCACTCCCGCCGCCGACGGCGCCCACGACCGTTCCCCCCGCGCCCCGCGTCCGACGCGCCCGGACCCGTCCATCCCACCGACCGCGCCGACGGGCCCCGGCGCGCTGCTGGGCGGCCGCCGCGTGCGTCTGCTGCCGGCCATCCTCGCGCTGGCCCTGGGCAGCTTCGCGATCGGCACCACGGAGTTCGCGATGATGGGCCTGCTGCCGCAGGCGGTGGCCGACCTCGGCATCGGTCTCGAGGCCGGCGGCGTGCTCATCTCCATGTACGCGCTGGGCGTCGTGATCGGCGCTCCCCTGCTGGCCGCGTCCTTCGCCCGCGTCGACCGGCGGGTCACGAGCATCGTGCTGATGCTGCTGTTCGTCGTGGGGCACGTGGCCGCGTTCCTCGCCCCGGACGCGGCCACCATGATGGCCGCCCGCTTCATCTGCGGCCTGCCCCACGGGGCCTACTTCTCGGCGGCCGCCCTGGCCGCCGCGGACCTGGCCGGGCCCGCCCGCCGTGGCCAGGCCGTCGCATGGGTGATGGCGGGCCTGTCGGTGGCCAACGTGCTCGGCGTCCCGGCCGCCACCGCCCTGGGCCAGAGCGCGGGCTGGCGCTGGATGTTCGTCATCGTGGCGACGTGCGCGGCCCTGTGCGTGGCCGCCACCGCATGGCTCGTGCCGCCGGTCCCGGCGCCCGAGGGGGCGTCCGTGCGCCGCGAGCTGCGCGGCCTGGCGTCCGGGCGCCTGTGGGCCACGGTGGCCGTCGGCGTCCTCGGCTTCGCCGGCATGTTCGCCCTCTACACCTACATCGCCCCCCTGCTGACCACGGTGTCCGGCCTCGATGAGCGGTGGGTGCCCGCCGTCCTGGCCCTCTACGGGGTGGGCATGGTCGTCGGCACGCTCGTCGGCGGCGCCCTCACGGACCGCGACCCGGTGCGCACGCTGCGTCTGAGCTTCGCACTCAGCGCCGTCTTCCTTCTGGGCGTCGGCCTGACCGCGCAGTGGGCGCCCGTGATGGTGGTCTTCCTCTTCCTGGTGGCCGTCAGCGGCTCCGGGATCGCCCCGTCCCTGCAGGTGCTGCTGGTGGACTCCGCCCCCACCGCGCCGCAGTTGGCGGGCTCCCTGAACCACTCCGCACTGAACATGGCCAACGCCATGGGGGCCTGGGTCGGCGCGGCCGCGATCGGCGCCGGAGCCTCCCTGAGGACCCCGCCGCTCATCGGTGCCGCCATTGCCCTCGGCGGCCTCGTCCTCGCGCTCCTGCTGGTCCGACGCACCCCCGCCGTCGGCGCCGTCCCGCACGACGGCCCCTCCGCCGCCACCGTGTGAATCGCGTGCGGCGCGCTCGGTCCACGGGCGGCTGACCTCGCGATCGAGGGGTAGCGGGCCGTCAGAGGTGGCACAGGTGGAATCGGCTTTGCTAAGTTCCTTTCCGTACGTCATCATCCGCAACTCGAAAGGAACATCAGCATGTTCACCATCATCGCTTGGATCATTATCGGCCTCATCGCCGGTGCCATCGCTCGCCTGATTCTTCCGGGGCGACAGGGCTCCGGCTGGCTGGGTGCCCTCATCACGGGCCTCCTGGGTGCCGTTCTCGGTGGCTGGATCTCCACCCTGCTCGGCGGGGAAGGGCTCGGCGACGCGTTCAGCTGGCAGACGCTCATCTGGTCTGTGATCGGCGGCGTCATCGTGGCCTTCATCTGGCAGGCCATCACCAGCCGCCGCGGCACCCGCGTCTGAGCTGACATCGGCTGACCCGGCACCCGCCGGGTCGACCCCAGAAGGGGCGGGGATCCTCACGGATCCCCGCCCCTTCTGGCGTGTGCGTTCAGTCCCGCGTGGTCGGCGAGGCCATCGCCGAGGCGTAGAGGCACACCGTGGCCGCCGTGCCCACGTTCAGGGACTCCGCGGCGCCGTAGAGGGGCACGGCCACCCGGCGCTCCGCCAGGGCCAGCTCCGCCTCGTCCAGGCCCTGGGCCTCATTGCCGAACAGCCAGGCGGTGCGCGCCCCCAGCGACGCCGGGGACAGGGCGTCCAGTCGATCGGACCCGTGGCCGTCGGCGGCCCACACCTGTAGACCCGCCGCCCGGGCAGTCACCGCCACGTCCTCCGCCTGCACCCCCGCGAGCACGGGCAGGTGGAACAGGGACCCGGCGGTGGAGCGGACCACCTTCGGATTGAACGGGTCCACCGATCCGGCGGTGAGCACCACCGCGTCCGCGCCCGCGGCGTCCGCCGCGCGCAGCACCGTCCCCGCGTTGCCCGGGTCCTGCACGCGGCACAGCACGGCCGCCAGCGCCGCACCGTCGAACGCGTCCTCCAGGGCGGGCTGATCCGGGACGCGGGCCACGGCCACGACGCCCTGGCCCGTCACCGCGTCCGCCATGGCCGTCAGGACCTCGTCCGAGGCCTCCCGCACGAACACCCGCTCGCCGCCGTCGGGCCCGTCGGCGGCCACCCGCTCCACGAGGGCCGCCAGCTCCGAGTCCCGGTCGGCGAGCCCGGCGGAGACGTAGACCTGGGTGAGGACGCGACCGGCCGGCCACTGCCGCGCCGCGCCCGCCGGCCCCTCCCCCAGGTGCGCGCGCAGCGCCTCGCGGCACGCCTGCGGGCCCTCCACCAGGAACGTGCCGGTCCGGCGTCGCGCGGGCCGGCCGGCCAGGGCGGCGACGGCGCGGACGCGCTCGGCGCGGGGGTGGGTCAGCGGCTCGGCGGGCGGGGTCATGGGCTCTCCTGGTCGGGTTCGGCGGGGCGCGGGTGCGCAGACGCCGACGGGGCGGGCCTCCTCATCGGAGGGCCCGCCCCGTCGGCGGCGGTGTCCACGTCTGACACGTGGCGGGGACCCGGGGGTCCCGGGGCCGGCTCAGCGGGAGGCGGCGGGGGCGTTCACGTCTGCGGGCAGCGCCTCGCGGGCGGTCTTCACCAGCACGGCGAAGGTCGCGGCGTCGGAGACGGCGATCTCGGCCAGCATGCGGCGGTCCACCTCGACGCCGGCCAGCTTGAGGCCCTGCATGAAGCGGTTGTAGGTCATGCCGTTGGCGCGGGCGGCCGCGTTGATGCGGGTGATCCACAGGCGACGGAAGTCACCCTTGCGCTTGTGGCGATGCTGGTAGTTGTAGGTGAACGAGTGGAGCATCTGCTCCTTCGCCTTGCGGTACAGGCGAGACCGCTGGCCGCGGTAGCCGGAGGCGCGCTCCAGCATGGTCCGACGCTTCTTGTGGGCGTTCACTGCCCGCTTCACACGTGCCACGTGCGTACTCCAATCTGTGTGGTCCCCGGGGCGCGCACTGGCGCGTCACGGCCGAGGAGGAAGGGGTTCCGGCGAGGCCGGAGGGGGTGTCAGATGCCGAGCATCCGCTTGATCTGCTTGATGCTGCCCTTGGAGACGAGCTGGTCGCCCTTGAGACGGCGGGTCAGGCGCGAGGACTTGTGCTCCAGGTAGTGGCGGCGGTTCGCCTGCTGGCGCATGATCTTGCCGGAGCCGGTCACGCGGAAGCGCTTCTTGGCACCGCTGTGGGTCTTCATCTTCGGCATGGCTGCCGTTCTCCTTCACTCATCGCTGCCGTGCGCGGCGCGCACGGCAGTGCTGGTCACCCCGGTCCGTCCGGACCGGGCTGGTCTGTGGCGACCCCGGGGGGTCAGGCCCGAGGACCGGGCTTGGGGGCACCGCCGCGGGGGGCGGCGGGCTTGGGCGGGGCCGGCATCGGCTTGGCCGCCGGCTTCGGAGCCGACGACGGCGCGGCCGGCTTGGCGGCGGACCGCGGCTTCGGCGTGGCAGCCGGCGCAGCCGAGGACTGCGGCTTCGGCGTCGCGGCCGGCTTCGGGGCCGATGCGGGCGTGGCGCTGGAGGCCGGCTTCGCAGCCGGGGCGGCCGCGGCCGGGCGGGGAGCCGCCGGGGCCGGGGTCTTCGGCGCCTGCGTCGTCTCGGCCGGGGCCGCGGAGGCGTTCTCCTGCGTCCGGGCGGCCATGGCCTTCAGCTGCTCGGGGAACGCATCCCCGACCGAATTCCGCACCGGGGCGGAGTCGGACGCCGCCTTCTGCGCGGCGCGCTCCTTGGCCTCGCGGGCGGCCTGGTCGCGACGCGAACCGCCGCCCTGACGCTCGCGGTGGCTCTCGGCCGAGTTCTTGCGCTGGTCCGCCCGCGCATCGGCCTTGGTGCGCAGCGGGGCGACCACCATCACCATGTTGCGGCCGTCCTGGCGCGGCTGCGATTCGACGGTGCCCAGCTCGGCGACGTCCTCGGCGAACTGCTGCAGCAGCTTGATGCCGAGTTCGGGACGCTGCTGCTCACGGCCGCGGAACTGGATGATGGCCTTGACCTTGTCGCCCTGGCTCAGGAACTTCTTGGCGTGGCCGGTCTTGGTCTCGTAGTCGTGCTTGTCGATCTTCAGGCGGAAGCGGACCTCCTTGAGGACCGTGTTCACCTGGTTCTTGCGCGACTCACGGGCCTTCACCGCGGCCTCGTACTTGTACTTGCCGAAATCCATCAGCTTGCACACCGGAGGCTTGGCCGTGGGGGCCACCTCCACGAGATCCAGGTCCGCCTCGGCGGCGAGCCGGAGGGCGTCCTCGACGCGGACGATACCGACCTGTTCGCCGTTCGGGCCGACCAGGCGGACTTCCGGAACGCGGATACGCTCGTTGATGCGGGGATCGCTGATGGTGCTGCTCCTCTGTGTGAGACGACGGGTGACCCCGCGCCCACCGGAGGGGCCCTCGGAAACGAGGAAGGCCTCCCCTGCGCGGACGCAGACGGAGGCCTCGACACGATCCCGTCGGACGGGACCCTCGGTGCGGGCTGCGCGCCACGACGCGGCGGTCCCGACCGGCGACCCGGCAACTCGGCCCGGGGCGAACCGGACATCCTGCTGGCGCGGGTGGGAGAGAGGCCTCCACTTTGCTGCTCCTGGCCCGTGCATGCCCGCCCCGGGGTCACCGGATGACGAGGTCTTGCGCGGACCACGAGTGGTCTATGGGAAGCTTACCACCATGACAGACGAACGTCAGGCCCAGGACGCCACCCCCATGGACGCCCCCGCCGAGATCCGCGACATCCACGAGGTCCCCGCCGTCGAGGTCATCACGACCACCGCCGTGCACCTGATGACCGCCGCCGCCGTCAAGTGCGGCCTGGCCGACTCCCCCGACGCCCGCGAGCTCATCGATCTCGACGAGGCCCGCAAGCTCATCACGGCCCTCGCCGGGCTGGTCACGGCCGCGGCCCCCGAGATCGGCAGCCAGCACGCCGGACCGCTGCGCGACGGGCTGCGCTCGCTGCAGCTGGCGTTCCGTGAGGCCTCCCCGTTCCCGGACGCCCCGGGCAAGGGCCCCGGCGAGAAGTTCACCGGCCCGGTGAACTGACCACGGCCCCGATGACGACGACGGCGCGCCCCTGGCCGGGGGCGCGCCGTCGTCGTCGGGGCGGGGCTCAGGCGTCCGTCGAGGCCTCCGGGGCGGGGGCGAGATGCCGGGTGACCGGCGTCGTGAAGAGGGTGAGCAGCGCGACGCCGGAGACCGCGAGCAGCGGCCCACCCAGAGCAGCGGCGTCCACGCTGAAGAGCCACGAGGACAGGAGCACACTGAAGAGCTGGATCGCGACGGCGGCGCCGCGGCTCCACGCCCGACCGCGCAGCAGGGCGACGGCGGTCGCGAGGATCCACAGGGCGAGCAGCGCGTAGATGACGATCAGCATCACGCGGGCGCCGGCCGGGAGCACCCCGTCCGCCGCATGCACCACCGCGTCCACGGCGAACCAGAGGAGCGCACCCCCCTCGAGCACGAGCGCCGCGGCGACCACGAGGACGGCCACCGGCAGGCCCCGTCCGGGGCGGGGCGGGACCGTCGTCGCGTCGGCGCCCGACGACTCGGACGGGGCGACGGGGTCGGGGCGGCGGGACTGTGCCATGGGGCCTCTCCTGCGGACGGCTGCGGGGACGGACGTGTCCCCCACGGTACGCCGGGCGGCGCGCGGACCACGTCCGCGGCGGCGCCTCGGTCAGGGCATGGTGTGACGAAGGACTCGCAGTGCAGCGCGGTGATGCACCTCATTCACCTCTTGTTCACTCGTGAGGGCCGTGCGAGGATGGCATGCGAGAGATTTCCGGGGGCCGCGTTCGTACGAAGGCGGTCCCCGTTGCAATGACCAGGGTCGCCCTCCGTATCGGTCGTGCCGCGCGTCGTCCGCGCCGGCCCCCGCGCCCGCCGCCGGCGGAGGCCGTGACCACCGGCGCCCGCGGGCTCCGGTTCTTCCGACAGAAAGTGAGCGGACCGATGGATTGGCGCAGTAAAGCAGCGTGCCTGGACAAGGACCCGGAGCTGTTCTTCCCGGTGGGCAACACCGGCCCCGCCCTCCTGCAGATCGAGGAGGCCAAGGCGGTGTGCCGCTCGTGTGAGGTCGTGGACACGTGCCTGAAGTGGGCCATGGAGTCCGGCCAGGACTCGGGCGTCTGGGGCGGCATGAGCGAGGACGAGCGGCGCGCCATGAAGCGCCGCGCCGCGCGTGCCCGCCGCGCCTCCTGACCCACCCGGACCACCGGCCCCGTCGACGACGTCGACGGGGCCGTCCTCAAGCCCGGCCGGGTTCACGTCAGGGGCAGTCGCAGCACGACGCGCGTGCCGCCGTCGTCGGACCGCTCCCAGCGCAGGGTGCCGCGCAGGTCCCCCTCCACGAGCGAGTGCACGATGCGCAGGCCGAGCCCCGATCCCTCGCCCGCGCGGGGAGACTCCCCCGGCACCCATCCGTCGGGGGCGGCGGGGCCGCCGTCCGTCACGGACACGACCAGCACCGTTCCCGCGGGGGTCGACTCGCGGTCGGCGTGCAGGCCCACGCAGCCACCGCCCGGCGCCGTGCCGTGCTCGACGGCGTTGGCCGCCAGCTCATTGAGCACCAGCGCCAGCGGCGTGGTCACGTGGGAGGGCAGTTCACCGAACTCGCCCGTGACCGCGACCTGCAGCGGCCGCCCGTCCCCGGCCACCTCGACGGCCAGGCGGAACTGCCGCTGCAGCAGACCGTCCACGGGGACCTGGTCCTCGATCTCCTCGCTCAGCGTCTGGTGGACGAGGGCGATCGTGTCCACCCGCTGCATCGCCTGACGCAGCGCACGCTCCGCCTCGGGCGAGGACGTGCGCCGCGCCTGCATGCGCAGCAGCGATCCCACGGTCTGCAGGTTGTTCTTGACGCGGTGGTGGATCTCGCGGATGGTCGCGTCCTTGGTGAGCAGACGCTGCTCCTGGCGGCGCAGCTCGGTCACGTCGCGCAGCAGCAGCAGCGCCCCCTGCCAGCCGTCCGGACCGAGCAGGGGGACGGAGCGCACCGTGAGGGACGCCCCGCCGGACTGCACCTCCCGCCGTCCGGCACGCAGCCCGGTGAGCACGGCCCACGTCCCCTCGTCGGTGGGCACACGGGCGGCGTCGGTGCTGGCCAGGACGTCGGTGAGCCGGTGCCCCTCGAGCGTTGAGGCGATGCCCAGCCGGCGCAGGGCGGAGACCGCGTTGGGACTGGTGAACTCGGCGACCGAGTCCGGCCCGAGCACGACGAGGCCGTCCCCCACCCGCGGCGTGCCGCCTGCCCAGAGGCCGGGAGGCTCCTCGGGCGCCGGCCAGCGGCCGTGCTGCATCATGTCCAGCAGGGTGCTGGCCGTCCGGCTGTAGTTCTCCTCGATCACCGAGCGCGCCGGCCGGCCGTTCGGGTCCGCGTGCGCGGAGACGACCGCGATGACCCTCCCGGCGCGGACCACCGGCCACAGACGCACCTGCAGCGTGCCTCCCGGGGCCTCGACGGGGCCGGCCCCCTCGGCCCGCTCCCCGCCATGCCACGTCTGCCCGACGACGGCCCGCAGGTCCGCGCGGGCGCGCGAGCCCACGATGTCGCGGTGGAAGAGGGTGGGAGCGGTGAAGGGCCGGACCTGGGCGAGCGCGACGAACCCTCCGGCCTCGTCGCGGCGGGGCACGGGGCACCAGAGCACGAGGTCCGCGAGCGCCAGGTCTGCCACGAGCTGCCAGTCCCCCACGAGCCGCTGCAGCCAGGCGCGGTCCTCGTCTCCGATGTCCGGGTGCGACGTCAGGGGGTCCTGCGCGAGCGAACTGACCATGGGATCAGGGTACGGCGACGTGCCGGGCGGCCCGTGTCCGTGGCGTCGCGGGCGGCGTCGGACGACACGGCGGCGATGGTCTGCGAGGGCCGTGCGCGGTGCCGTCCGCGGCGGGCGGGGCGGGCAGGGACACCGGCCAGCGTGGCGAGGGCGCGACGCAGCGGGCTGTTCGGAGCGGCCTCGGCGAGCACCTGGCCGGCGAGCAGCGCGGGGTCCGCGGCGGCCGGGTCCCACGGCAGGAACGCCTCCAGGGGCGTGGCCGGCGAGGCGTAGCGGTTCCAGACGGCCTCGACCTGCCCGCGCGGGGCGACGCCGGCGGCGGCGGGCCGGAGCCGGTTGACCACGACGCGCAGCCGTGCCGCCGGGGCCGCCTCCGCCAGCTCCTCGACCCCGCGGACCAGGCGGGGCAGGGCGACGGCGTCCGGCCCGCCGACCGCGATGACCTCGTCGGCCGCGGCGAGCGCCGCCAGGGTCGCACCGTTGCGCTGTGGGGCGGGCACGTCGAAGGACAACTCCTCGTCCTGCTCGAGACCGAACCCGACGTCGACGACCACGCGGTCCCAGTGTTCCCTGGCGGCCGCGATCAGCGCGGAGACGGCGGCGGGGCGCAGCTCGGGCCACCGGTCCACGCGGGTGAGCCCCGTCAGAACCGTCAGGTCCGCGCCGGCGACGCGGACGCGGACGCCCGCGGCCGCCAGGTCGGCGGCGCCCAGTCGGCCGTGGTCGGCCCGCCGCACGGCCCGCGACACGCCGGCCGACTCCTCCGTCAGCCCCAGGTGCACACCGACGGCGGGGCCGTACGTGTCCAGGTCGACCAGCAGCGTGTTCCGGCCGGCCACGGCGTGCTCGGCGGCGAGGTTCACGGCGACGGTGGTGCGTCCCGGGGCGCCGGTGGGACCCCACACCACGGTCACCAGGGACTCCCGCGCGGGTGCGGTCGGTTCGCCCTCCTCCGGAGAGGGTGCGGGGTCGGCTCCCTCGCCCGCGGTGGCGGGGCCGTCGTCGGGGGTGGCCGCGGCGGGGGCGGCGCCCGGCCCGGCGTCGTCGGGCTCGTCGGCGTCGCGCCAGGGGTCCGTGAGGCCGGGCACCTCGTCCGCGCCGAGCGTCTCCAGGGTGATCGGCAGGTCGTCGAGGTCCTCGGCGTGATCCCGGGCGTGGTCGGCGTCCTCCCCGTGCGAGGTCTCCGGCCGGCGGCCCTCCGCGGCGGCGCTCGCGGACTCCACGACGACGGCCGCGATCTGCTCGGGGTCGGCGTCGGCGCGCACGCAGGGCACCCCCATGCTGCGGAGACGACGCCGCTCGGCACGGACCTCGCTGAGCGCCGCCACGCCCACGGGTCGGGGCAGCCGGGCCGTCTCCTCCAGGAAGGCGGCGGTGAGGGACTCGGTGTCCCCGGCCACGAGGACCGCGTCCACGAGACCGGAGCGGGCGATGGCGAGCAGCTCGGCGATGTCCTCGGCCCGGCGGAGGACCGTGATGTCCGTCTGGTGCCGCTCGAGCGGGCCGATGTGGTCCAGGCCCGGCTGGACGGTGGTGGCCAGGGCGATGCGCACGGTCAGCGCACCCCGTGGGCCGGCACGAGGGTGACCCGCGCGTCCTTCACCTTCGCGTCCACGATGCGCGGCAGGGTCTCCTTTGGTGCCAGCAGCTGCACCCGGGTGGTGCCCGAGCCGCCGAAGCCGTTCTGCTCCGCCGTGACCTCGGAGATCTCGAGCGCCTCGGCCAGCCGGGCCGGGTCTGCATGGCCGCGGCCTCCCTCCGCCGGCATGGCCACCCAGACGTCCACGCGGTCTCCCACGCCCACGCCGGACGGCAGCGGCTCGTCCAGGGCCACCCCGACGGGACGACGGCCGTCCGGGTCCGCGTCCACCAGTGCCGCCGCCGGCAGCAGCTCACCGGCCCGGACAGTCCCGGAGACCATCCGCCCCTCGGGAGCCGGAGCATCGGCGCTGAGGTACCGCTCGCCGGCCTCGCTGAGGTTCACCTCCACGGGGCGCAGGTCCCCGGACGCGATGGGTGTGCCCGGGGGCAGGTCCTCCGCAGCCGTCCAGTACGCTGCGGTCCGCTGGGCGGAGGCGACCAGCGCCACGACGCCGGCGATCGAGGCGAGGACGAGCACGAGACCGACGAGGAGCCGGGGATCCCGCCAGCGGGGCCGGCGCAGACGGCCGCCCTCGGCGGACGCGGACATGGTCGTGGACACCGGATGTTCCCCCCTTCGGACCGGCCCCTCGGGCCGCCGCGGCCCCGGCACCCCGTCGGTGTCGGCCCCTCCGCGCTGCGCCCAGAGTAACCACAGGGGCCGTGGATCGCCGGATCCGCCGCGTACGCTGTGGAAAAGTGTCGCCTCCGGGTGTTCCCGGGGTTGAATGGGTCGACGTCGTGGGCCGCCCGCGACCGTCCTGGACGCCTCGACCGAAGGAGCACCGTGCAGCGCTTTCTCACCCTGACCGACGTCGCGGAGACCCTGAACATCTCCGGTCAGGCCGCCCGTGCCCTGGTCCGCTCGGGTGAGCTGCAGGCCATCCAGGTCGGGGGCCGCGGTCAGTGGCGCATCGAGCTGTCCTGGCTCGAGGACTACGTGGAACGTCAGAAGGAAGTGACGCGCGCCCGCGTCCGGGAGTGGACCGAGGCGGACGCGCAGGCCCGCTGAGCCCACACGGTCTGCTCAGGCGGGGCGCAGCGCGGTCCGGACCGTCCCCAGCGCCCCGAACGGGATGACGAGCCGCCCGCGGACGGCCGCGGCCCGCCGGGCCTCGTCCCGCGGGTGGCGGGCGATGTCGAGGTGGTCGCCGCCGACCCGGTCCACGGTGCCCTCCGCCAGCGCCGCGCCGAGGCGTCCCGTCACCGCCACCGGCTGGCGCGTCCGCGCGATGCCGCGCAGCACCGTCCCCCAGCCGGCCGCGGCGAGCTCGGGCGCGGCCACGGCCCGGGTCAGGTCGGCCTCCACGGCCGCCACGCAGTCCACCGCGACGATCGCCGATCCCGAGCCGTCGACGTGCACGCCGACCCAGCCCTGGCCCACCGTGTGCACCACGCCGTCCACGACCTCGCCCCAGGCCAGGTGGAGCCGGACCTGCCGCCCTCGGGCTCCGCGCAGGCGGTCGGCCAGGGACAGCGCCATCCACTCCGCTCGGGTCAGCTCCGCGGCCTCGGCCACCGTCTCCTGCCAGCCGAGGTCGGCCCAGTGCGCCTCCAGGTCGTCGAAGAGTCCGTTCCACCGCATGCGCTCAGCATAGGAGGCTCAGCGCCGGACATCGGTCGTCATCAAACATCATCAAACATCACTCTTGACACCTATCGGCCCGTGCAGTTCACTGTGATCATCATCACCGGCCTGATCGCGGGATCCCGGCCGGACGGACGCACAGGAGGGGAATCCATGGAGCGCTCGACATCACCGGCCGGCCCGGCCCCGACCCGTCCGGTCGACGCGGCGGACGCCGTCGGCCTCACCGTCCTGCTTCTGGCCGGTCCCGGTCTGCTCGCCTGTGCCGCGGCGCTGCTGCAGACGGGCACCAGCGCGCCCGGGGCGGAACTGACCCGCGTGCTGGGCCTCGGTGCCGGTCTCGCCGGGCTCGGACTGCTCGCATGGTGGGCGGTGGGCCTGATCGGGCTGGCGCTCGTCGCGCTGGGGCGCCGCGCGGGTCGGCCGGCCTGGGCCCGCCTGGGCCGGAGCCTCACTCCCGCCCTGCTCGGACGCGTGGCAGGCGCCGTCGTCGGTGCCCAGCTGCTCGCGGCACCGGCCGCGTGGGCGGACGCGGCTCATCCCGTGCCGGACGCCTCCTGGACCGTGGCTGCGGTGCCTGCGCACGCCACCGGCGTCGAGGCCCCGGCGCCGGACGCCGCGTGGACGCCCCGGCCCCCGGCGCCGACCCCACCGGGCGCCGGCACCGGCCGTGCGGATCCGGACCACCCGACCGTCACCGTCCGGCGCGGCGACTGCCTGTGGCACCTCGCCGCCGCCGAGCTCGGCCCGGACGCGACCCCCCGAGAGATCGACGCCCGCTGGCGCCGCTGGTACGAGGCCAACCGACGGGTGATCGGCGACGACCCGCACCTGCTGCTGCCCGGCACCGTGCTGACCTCCCCCGTGTTCACCCCGCACGCCGGCGTGGACGGACCACGGCCATGACATCCACGACCCTGCACTCCCCCGCTTCGCCTCGTCCTCAGGAGACCGCCATGACCACCCTCGCCACCCGCCCCCGCGCCGCTTCCGACCGGCGCACCGCCGACACCCTCCTCCACGGGCCCGCCCACAGCCCCGCAGTCCTGCCCCGCGGTGAGGAGATCGCCCGGCGGGCCCGCACCGAACAGGGGCGCGAGGAGCTGCGCCGCGTCCGCTCGCTCGCCGCCGTGATCGCCGTCGCCTGCGTCGAGGTCGAGACGGGCCGCCGTGCCCTGCGGGACCTCTCCGCCTGGCTCTCGCCCGAGGTCCTGGACAAGTTGACCCGTCGCATGGAGCTGCTGGGCGCCGTCGCGCCGACCGGGCCCGGTCGACGGCCCTCCGCGGCCGTCCCGCCCCGGACGCCCGCGTCCGCACCCCGCCCGGTGGGTGCCCGCGTGTGCGAGGTCGCGCCCGGCCGGGTGGAGGCCAGCGCGACGGTGCTGTGGGAGGGCCGGGCCCGGGCCTTCGCGCTCCGACTCGAGCGGCGGCTCAGCCGGTGGAAGGTGACGTCGGTCGAGATCGGCTGAGCCGGATCGTCCCGTCGGACTGACGAGCGAGGGCCCGGAGACCTGGAGGTCTGCGGGCCCTCGTCCTGCGTCGTGGCGGGGCGCCGGTCAGCCGCGGCGGCCGCGGCGCTCCGCCTGACGGCGGGAGCGGCGGTTCGTGCCCGCCGCGACCGTGGCGCCGGAGTCCGTGCCGCTGCGGGTGACCGCGCTCTGCCCGTCCTCGGACGGACCGGTAAAACGCAGCTGCGCCGGCTGCTGCGGGGCGTCGATGCCCTCCACGGAGATCTGCGGGGCCATCGTCACGGCGCGGGCGTCCTGGACGCCGGGCAGCGACGTCGACGCGGGGGCCGCACTGATCTGCGCCTGGAACAGCGTGCGCACGGCGTCCTCGCGGATGGCGGCGAGCATGTTCTGGAACATCGTGTAGCCCTCGCGCTGGTACTCCACGAGGGGCTCGCGCTGGGCCATCGCGCGCAGCCCGATGCCCTCCTTGAGGTAGTCCATCTCGTAGAGATGCTCCTGCCAGCGGCGCCCGATGGTGGCGAGCACCACGCGACGCTCCGCCTCCCGCAGCGCCTCGGACCCCACCTGCGCCTCCCGGTCCTCGTACGCCAGGAGCGCATCGGAGACGAGTTCGCGCTTGAGGACCTCGGCCTTGAGCCGGCCCCGGCCGCCGACCTCGTCGAGGACGTCCTCCTGCGAGATGCCCACGGGGTAGAGCTCTGCCAGGTCCCGCCACAGCTGGTCGAGGTCCCAGTCGGTGGCGTGGCCCTCCTCGGTGGCCGCGTCCACGATGTTCCCGACGGCGTCCTCCACGAAGCGGCGCACCCGGTCCTGCAGGTCCTCCCCCTCGAGGATGGAACGGCGGTCCGTGTAGATGGCCTCGCGCTGGCGGTTCATCACGTCGTCGTACTTGAGCACGTTCTTGCGCTGCTCGGCGTTGCGCCCCTCGACCTGCGCCTGCGCGTTCTGGATCGCCTTCGAGACGAAGCCGAACTCGAGCGCCATGTCGTCCGGGATCGACGGGCTGTTCATGATCCGCTGGGCCACGCCCGGGTTGAAGTTGCGCATGAGCTCGTCCGTGAGGGAGAGGTAGAACCGGGACTCGCCCGGGTCGCCCTGACGGCCGGAACGACCGCGCAGCTGGTTGTCGATGCGGCGCGAGTCGTGGCGCTCGGTGCCCACCACGTACAGGCCGCCGGCCTCGATGACCGCGCGGTGCGCGTCCTCCACGGCGGCCTCGGCCTGCGCCAGCACCTCGGGCCAGCGGGCCTCGTACGCCTCCGGGTCCTCGGCGGCGTCGAGGCCCAGCTCCTGCATGCGGGCCACCGCCGTGAACTCGGCGTTGCCGCCGAGCATGATGTCGGTGCCGCGGCCGGCCATGTTGGTGGCCACGGTGACGGCGCCCGGGCGGCCGGCCTGCGCCACGATGGCGGCCTCGCGGGCGTGGTTCTTCGCGTTCAGGACCTCGTGGCGGACGCCGCGCTTGGCCAGCAGCGTGGAGAGGTACTCGGACTTCTCCACCGAGGTGGTGCCCACCAGGACCGGTTGGCCCTTCGCGTGCCGCTCGGCGATGTCGTCGACGACGGCGTCGAACTTGACCTTCTCGTTCTTGTACACCACGTCGTTGCGGTCCACGCGCTGTCGCTCCCGGTTCGGCGGGATCACGACGACGCCGAGGCCGTAGGTCGACGTGAACTCGGCGGCCTCCGTCTCGGCGGTGCCCGTCATGCCGGCGAGCTTCTCGTAGCCGCGGAAGTAGTTCTGCAGGGTCACCGTGGCCAGCGTCTGGTTCTCGGGCTTGACCTCGACGCCCTCCTTGGCCTCGATGGCCTGGTGGAGCCCCTCGTTGTAGCGGCGTCCCTTGAGCACGCGGCCCGTGTGCTCGTCGACGATCTGCACCTCGCCGTCGAGGACCACGTAGTCCTTGTCCCGCTTGAACAGCTCCTTGGCCTTGACCGCGTTGTTCAGGAACTGGATGAGCGTGGTGTTCTGCGTCTCGTACAGGTTCGTGATGCCGAGGTGGTCCTCGACCTTCTCGATGCCGGGGCCGAGGATGCCGACGGTGCGCTTCTTGTGGTCCACCTCGTAGTCCGTGTCCGCCTCGAGGCGGCGCACCAGCCGGGCGAACTCGCCGTACCACCGGTTGGCCTCTCCCTGGGCGGGGCCGGAGATGATCAGCGGGGTGCGGGCCTCGTCGATGAGGATCGAGTCCACCTCGTCGACGATCGCGTAGTGGTGCTCACGCTGCACGAGCTCGTCGAGGGACCAGGCCATGTTGTCCCGGAGGAAGTCGAAGCCGAACTCGTTGTTCGTGCCGTAGGTGATGTCCGCGGCGTACTGCTCGCGGCGTACGGCCGGGGTCTGGCCCGCCACGATGACGCCCGTCTGCATGCCGAGGAAGCGGAACACGCGGCCCATGAGGTCGGCCTGGTAGGAGGCGAGGAAGTCGTTGACCGTCACCACGTGCACGCCCCTGCCGGACAGCGCGTTGAGGTAGGCCGGGGCGGTGGCCACGAGGGTCTTGCCCTCGCCGGTCTTCATCTCCGCGATGTTGCCCTGGTGCAGCGCGATGCCGCCGAGCAGCTGGACGTCGTAGTGCCGCTGGCCGAGCGTGCGTCCCGCGGCCTCCCGGACCGCGGCGAACGCCTCCGGCAGGAGCAGGTCCAACGACTCGCCGTCCGCATGCCGGGCCCGGAGCGTGTCCGTCTCGGCACGCAGCTCCGCATCGCTGAGCGCCCGGAAGTCATCCTCGAGGAGGTTCACGGCGTCCACCGTGGCCTGCATGCGCTTGAGGACGCGGTTGTCCGAGATCTTCAGGACGCGGTCGATGATCGAAGGCACTGGTTCTCTGCTCCCTTGCGGTGTGGCCGGGGCGGGACGGGATGCCCCTCGCGCTCGGCCGTGGCGCGGTCTCCGGGACAGTGTACGGGCCGAGTCCGGACGGGCCGCGGCGCCCGTCCCGGAGGGGACGGGCGCCGCGGCGTCAGCAGGTCGTGGTCGACGTCGGCGGGGCGGTCAGTCCTCGCGCGCCTGGTAGGCCCGCTCCCCCTCGGAGGCGGAGACGTGATCCTGCGGGAGGGACTCGTCCAGGCGGATCACGCCGTAGCTCCAGCCCCGACGACGGTAGACCACGGAGGGCACGCCGGTCTCGGCGTTCTGGAAGAGGAAGAAGTCATGACCCACCAACTCCATCGCGTCCACGGCCTCGTCCACGCTCATGGGGGTCGCGGGGAACGCCTTCTGGCGGATGCGCACCGGGGTGCCCACCTCGGGGGCGTCCTGCTCGGCGGCCTCCTCCGCGGCCAGCGCGGCACCCGACGGCGGCAGCGGCGGCACGAATCCGACCTCGCCCGCACCGCGGGAGGCGCCGAGCTTGCCGTGGCGGCGGTCCTTGCGGCGGTCGCGCATGCGCCGCAGGCGCTCGGTCAGTCGGGTGGCGGCCTGGTCGAAGGCTGCCAGCTTGTCGTCCGCGTCGGCCTCGGCCCGCACGACGTCCCGCGGGCCACGGACCGTCAGTTCCACGCGGACCGTCTCGTCCGAGTGCTTGTGGTGGGAGGACTTCGTCACGCGGACCTCGAGCGTGTCGGCGCCCTCGGCGAGCGGCTGGAGGCGCTCGGTGCGCTCGACGACGTGGTCGCGGAAGCTCTCCGGGAGCCTGAGGTTGCGGGCGATGTAGCTGACATCCATGGTCATGGCGTCCTCCTGGTCCGACTCTCACGGGTCCGGCCTCGGGAGGGGAGGTGCGCCTCGGTGTCGCGTCCGCAGGGCGGCGGCGGGTCCGAGGGTGCGACCTCCTTCCAGCCGTCGGCAGGACGGGAACCGTAGGGGCGATTCCGTGCCGTTCACCCTACCCGGGGGCCTGGCCGGGGGCCAGGCTCGGCGGGGTCCCGCGGCGGGGCCACGGCCGCGAGCACGACGGCCCCGACGGGGTGCCCGCCGGCGCGGCGCACCGCCTCCGCGAGCG
>NZ_JBVFVY010000018.1:0-49922 GCF_055522295.1 Micrococcus sp. CS26 | reverse complement strand
GTGTAGCGCCCGGTGGTCGGGCGTGTCGTCTCAGACGTGGTCGCGGCCACCGTGTGATCCGTCGAGTCAACCTTCCACAGAATCCTCGAATGGAGTCATCACGATGACCGCTCCTCATATTCTCGACCCTGCCGGCCTGCTCGGAGAAGCCCTGTCTGAAGCGTCCCCGGACATGATGCGCCATCTGCTGCAGACCATGATCAACACCTTGCTGTCCGCGGATGCCGACGCGGTGGTCGGTGCCGAATGGGGCAAGCCCAGCTCCTCGCGCACTGCTCAGCGGAACGGGTACCGCCACCGGGACCTGGACACCCGGGTCGGCACCCTGGACGTGGCCATCCCCAAGCTCAGATCGGGCACGTACTTCCCGGACTGGCTACTTGAACGCAGGAAGAGAGCGGAGTCGGCGCTGATCACCGTGGTCGCTGACTGCTACCTCGCCGGGGTCTCGACCCGACGGATGGACAAGCTGGTCAAGACTCTGGGCGTCAACGCCCTGTCCAAGTCCCAAGTCTCCCGGATGGCCACCGAGCTCGACGAGCAGGTCGAGGCCTTCCGCCACCGCCCGCTCGGGGTGGCCGGCCCGTTCACGTTCGTGGCCGCCGATGCGCTGAGCATGAAGGTCCGCGAGGGCGGGCGCGTGGTCAACGCCGTGGTGCTGCTGGCCACCGGGGTCAACGCTGACGGCCACCGCGAGGTCCTGGGCCTGCGGGTCGCCACCTCGGAGACCGGGGCGGCGTGGAACGAGTTCTTCGCCGACCTGGTCGCCCGCGGCCTGGCCGGGGTCCGGTTGGTCACTTCTGACGCCCACACCGGACTCAAGGACGCCATCGCGGCGAACCTGCCCGGAGCGACGTGGCAGCGCTGCCGCACCCATTACGCGGCGAACCTGATGGGCATCACCCCGAAGAACATGTGGCCGGCCGTGAAAGCCATGCTGCACTCGGTCTATGACCAGCCCGATGCGGCCAGCGTGCACGCGCAGTTCGACCGGCTCCTGGACTACGTGAGCGGGAAGCTGCCCACCGTGGCTGAGCACCTCGACGCCGCCCGGGCGGACATCCTGGCCTTCACCACGTTCCCGAAGGACGTCTGGACGCAGGTCTGGTCGAACAACCCGGCCGAGCGGCTCAACCGGGAGATCCGCCGTCGCACCGACGCGGTGGGCATCTTCCCCAACCGGGCGGCCATCGTCAGGCTAGTGGGTGCGGTGCTGGCCGAGCAGACCGATGAATGGGCCGAGGGTCGACGCTACCTCGGTCTCGAAGTCCTGGCCCGCTGCAGGCTCACCACCGTGACCAACACCGGAGACGAGGTGGACCCCGACACCGAACTCACCCTCGGCCTCAGCGCCTGACCCCCATGAAGGATCAGACCGCTACACCATCACGAGGGGCTTGACCCGACCGTGAGCTTCTTCTGCCGGGCGCGGGCGTTCTTCGCCGCCCACGGCATCCGGATCGACAGGGTGATCACGGACAACGGCAACAACTACCGGGCCGTGGACTTCACCGCCAAGGTGGTCTCGCTCGGGGGCCGGCACCACCGGATCCGGCCCTACACGCCCCGCCATAACGGGAAGGTCGAACGCTACAACCGGCTGATGGTCGATGAGGTCCTCTACGCCCGCCCGTATACCTCAGAGACGGCCCGGCGTGAGGCCCTTCAGGTGTGGGTGAATCACTACAACTACCATCGGCCGCATACCTCCTGCGGAGATGCTCCACCGGCCTCGTTGGCCCCGGTGCGTGTCAACAACGTCATGCCCTCCTACACCTAGGCCGTCTGGTCCAAGCGATATTCATGCGGCCAGTGTCGCATCAGACGCACGCCGAGAGGCCCCTCGGCGAAAACTCCCGTGACGCATCTGCCCAGCCACTCTCCGTGTTCGGACTAAGGGCGCAAACGGTCGTGTGGGGCGGACTGAATCCTCGCCACAACCCTCGCCAGACAGCTCCCACGCGGGGCCCGCTCCGCTGGAAACCGACCCGCAGCTGGCACCCAACTCCCCCTAGGCCATTCCGGTCTTGACTGATCGTTCTGGAACGATCATTCTGTAACCATGCCCAGGCCCAGAGAGTTCAACGAAGCGACCGCCATTGCCGCGGCGGTAGACGTCTTCTGCAACCGCGGGTTCCACGCCACCTCCGTCGAGGACCTCGTGCGGGCCACGGGCGTGAACCGCAGCAGCCTCTACGGCGTCTTCGGCAGCAAGCAAGGCCTGTTCCTGCGCGCCCTCGACCACGTATGCGAGCCAGAAGTCGACCCCGCCACCCGACTGGACCTCTGCCTGGTGGCGCTGACCGATCTTGCTCCGTCCGATGAGCGCATACAGCAGAAGGTCGCCGCCGTCCTCGCCCGCTTCCACATCACCCCCGCCGTCCTCGCCGAGCGCCTGTTCACCCGAGCCGGCATCTCGACCCCGCAGAAAAGGAGCACCTCATGAGCAACAACACGGTCACCATCAAGGATGGCACCCTGACCATTGAGCCCACCGGCCTAGACAAGCTGTGGTCCTTCACTGGCAAGCTGCAGTTCCCCCTGGAGCACGTCCTGGGCGCGACCTACGATCCAGACCTGCGCAACGAGCCCAAGGGGTGGCGTGGCCCCGGACTGGGTCTGCCGAACAAGCTCTCCGGCACCTTCCACGCTGGCGGGAACAAGCAGTTCTGGAACATCTCAGGCTACGAGAAGGTCGTCGTCTTCACCCTGAGCCCGGAGGAGGAGTACGAGCGCGTGATGGTCACGGTCGAGGACCCCCACGAGGTCGTGCGGCTCGTCAACGGGGCGATCGAACCCGCCCAGAGCTAAACCATCAGAGAATCGGGGCGCCGACGGATCGCCCCGCCCGTCCGGCAAGCTCGCCCAGGCGGCACAATCGGTCGTTTGTGGCACGCGCCCCAGATGTCTCCGGCAGTCTCCCCACGTCGCCTGCTAGGCGGTGTGACTTGCGCCGATGAATGTCCGGTATCTCGCACAGATCGCTGTCCGGCATAACCTCAGCTGGAGAAGTTGGGGCGGGTGAGTTGTTGCCCTCCGCCCTGGTGTCGGAACCGCATCATGCCGGATCGTGGGCGCATGAGAGTGACAGTCCGTGGAAACCGCTTGGTGAGCCTAGGGGCTCGAATCACTGTCGACGTCCCTGAGGGTCCGACGCCAGAGGTGCGGATTCACGCGCCGTTCTGCAGGCGAGCGATTCCCGTCTCGGAGATCTCCGACATCACTTCAGCCAGTGATGACGGCATGAACCACGGACTCCTCAACTGGTTCGTCACGGGCCGCGCTTCAGCCCCCGGCGGGGTCCGCATCAACAACGGCGGTCGGGCCCGCGTCACGATCCGGACCCGTGACGGGTCGCTCTTCAACGTCGTAGTGGACGATCACGACCAGGCGAGCCGCCTGGTTGAGGATGTCCGGTCGATCAGAGCACGCTCATCCGGCTAAATCGGTCGTTAGTGACGAGGGGCCCCGCCATGCGCCGTGTGCGCCACCTCCGGCCCTGCCCGCCCGCCGCACGGCTCGCCACAACCAACCCGCTAGAGCGGCAGCCGTCCGTACGTTTCGAGCGAGCCCTGGGGTGCGCGGGGGCGCCCACCTGGACACCCAGTGTCACGCCGACCGGATCCCGCCCGATACGCGAAGAGTCCACCGCGCGTCGTGTGGAACCTTGCCTGCATCTCGACAGCAAAGGCCCTTGCCCACCGATCCGCATCGTGACACAGTTCACCCCATGATGCAGCAGCAGTGACGCCGTGGGTCCGACGACCCACCACCGGCCTCCCCGCGCGCCCGTCTCGAGCACGGCTCGACGGGTGCCTCTGCGCCCACCCCTTTCTTCAGAAAGCAGTCACCGCATGCCTGACATCATCGAATTCCCCCTGCCCGTCTCGTCGGACGACCCCCACTGGCGGGCCTACTGCCAGCTCGGAGACGAGTACAACCACGAACTGATCGGCACGACCGAGTGGGACGAGACCCCCACGGACGCGCTCATCCAGGCCGCCGCCGAGACCGACCACACGCTGCGCCGCTACCTGGCGTACGTCGACGGCGAGGCGGTCGGCTACGCCCGCGTCCTGATCAACCAGGTCGACGACCCTGACGCGGCCGCCCTCAACGTCTACGTCCACCCGCGGCACCGCGGACGCGGCCACGGCCGGGCACTGGCCGAGCGGCTCGTCCTGGACACCGCCGGCCTCACCCGTTTCGAGACCTGGCCGCTGACGCCGCGGCCGGTGGCCGGGCAACGGACGCTCACCCCGCCCAACGGCGCCGGCGCGGTGTCCGCCGAACATCCGGGTGTGCGTCTCGCCCAGTCCTACGGCTTCGCGCTCGTCCAGATCGAGCGGGTGAGCCGGTATGACTTCGCCGATCCGGGGATCGACCCCGCCGTCGCCCTGGCCGAGGCCGAACGCGTCTCGTCGGACTACGAGCTCCACGCCTGGGAGGGCGCGGCCGACGCGTCCCTGCAGGACGACCTTGCCGTCCTCAAGGCCCGCATGGCCACGGACGTGCCCTCCGGGGAACGCACCGTGGTGGAGCAGGTGTGGGACGCGGCCCGCGTGCGTCGCATGGACGAGCAGATCCTCACGACCGGGCGCCTCTTCCGCGCGGTGGCGCGGCACCGCGCCACCGGTCGGATCGTTGCCCTGAGCGAGCTGGTGGCGCCCCGCTCGCGCCCGGACGGGCTCATCGACCAGTGGGACACCATCGTGCTGCCCGAGCACCGCGGCCACCGCCTCGGCATGCGCGTGAAGGCGGCGAACCTCATCGCCGTGCGCGACGCGCTGCCCGGGGCCCGCGCGATCATCACGTGGAACGCCGAGGAGAACCGGCACATGCTCGACGTCAACGAGGCGCTGGGCTTCCGGCCCGTGCTGGCCGAGGCGTCCATGGAAGCGCCGGCACCGCTGCGACGTCGCTGACGGCCCGCGACCCGCGGCGCCGCCTCACCCCCGCTCGAGCGTCCGCTGGGCCGCCTCCCGCACCGCCCGCGTGAGCCGCACCAGGCGCGTCACGGGCAGTGTGGCCGCCTGCCAGTACAGGGGCACGAGGACGTCGTCGAGCCCGGGCACGCGGACCAGCCGGCCGGCGCGCACGTCCTCGACGGCCTGGGCGTCCACGAGCATCCCCCACCCCAGGCCGGCCCGGACGGACCGGTGGAACCCGTCGAACGACGGCGCCAGGTGCGTGGGCGGGGCGACGTCCAGCCCGGCGCCGCTCAGCGCGAGGCGCTGCAGGTCGTCCTTCGCGTTGTAGCGCATCATGGGCATCGCGCCGAGGTCGACGACGTCGCCCGCCGCGTGCCGGGCGAGCAGGGCGGGCGAGGCGAGCGGGACGTAGCGCATGCTCCCCAGCGGCTCCGCCGCACACCCCTGCACCGGCTGCGGCTCCGTGGTGACGGCGGCCAGCACCTCGCCCCGGCGCAGCAGCCGGGCGCTGTGGTCCTGGTCCTCGACGTGCAGGTCCAGGACCGTGTCGTCCCAGTCGGCGGCCTCGGCCAGGACGGGCCCGAACCACGTGCCCAGCACGTCGGCGGGCACGGCCAGGGAGGTGACGCTGCGCCCGGCCGCCGTGCGGCCCAGCCCGGCCCACGCCTCCTGTTCGAGCACCCGCATGTGCCGGGCCACGCGCACCAGGCCGATGCCGGCCTCGGTCGGCTCGCAGGGTGTGCCGCGCCGGAGCAGCACCTGGCCCACCTCCCGCTCCAGGGCGCGGATGCGCTGGCTGACCGCGGAGGCGCTGACGCCGAGCTCGTACGCGGCCGCTTCGAACGAGCCCTCGTCGGCGATCGCACGTAGCGCCTGCAGCTGATCCAGGTTCATGAAGTAGAGCTTAGGCACCTGCAGTTCTCTTCGTTTGGCTCAGGCCCGGCCGGGCTCTAGCGTCCTCACCCATGTGGACCCTCGCCGGCACCGGCCTGCTCACCGGACTCGCCCTCATCGTCGCCATCGGCGCCCAGAACGCCTTCGTGCTCCGCCAGGGCGTGCGCCGAGAGCATGTGGGCGCCGTCGTGCTGGTGTGCATGGCCTCGGACGCCGTGCTGATCCTGGCCGGCACCGCCGGGGTGGGCGCGCTCGTGCAGGCCGTGCCGTGGCTGCTCGAGGTGCTGCGCTGGGGCGGTGCCCTGTACCTGCTCTGGTTCGCGGTCTCCTCCCTGCGTGCCGCGCTGCGCCCGCAGGGGCTCATGGCCGAGCAGGCGCCGCGCACCGCGGGTTCGGTCATCGCCACCACGCTCGCGCTGACCTGGCTCAACCCGCACGTCTACCTGGACACCGTGGTGCTGCTGGGCAGCCTCGCCAACCAGCACGGCCCCGACGCGCGGTGGGTCTTCGCCGCCGGCGCCGTCGCCGCCTCGGTCCTGTGGTTCACCGCGCTCGGCTACGGCGCGCGCCTGCTGGCCCGGGTGCTCGCCGACCCGAAGGCGTGGCGCGTGGTGGACGTGGTGATCGCGGTGGTCATGGCGGTGCTCGCGGTCCGGCTCATCGCCGGTTCCGACGTGTGGGACTGAGCCGGCAGACGCCGGAGCGCGCCTCCGGCACGAGCCACTACCCGCGCTCACCCCGGAGGTCGGCGCGAGCCTGACGCAACGCTTCGCGGTAGGACTCCGCCTTCTGGTCGTAGAGCCCCGCAGGCGAGGCCTCCCCTACGAGGTCGCTCAGCGAGGCACGCCGCTCCCCGCGTTTCCGCTGCTGATAGGACACGACGTCTTGGAGCCGGATGCGTCGGTGCCGACCACCGGTCGTCCTCTCGTACGGCAACGCGCCCTCCTCGAGCAGCCTCACCAGCGTGGGACGACTGATGCCGAGGAAGTTCGCCGCCTCCTGTGTCGTGAGCAGCTGGTCGACGGGTGCCACCGTGATGGCCTTGCCCACCCGCATCGCCTCGACGACGTCCCGCAGGACGTTGAAAGCCTCTGGCGGCAGGGGGACCTTCTGCCCATCAGGGCCGACCAGGGCGGCCGGCTGCGTCAGGCCGTCGAGGAACCTGCCGACGTCGAGCATCTCCTCGAGGTCCGTCGGCGGCAGCACCGTGTGCTTGTCATTCACCGTCGCAGTCATGGAACAAGACTACCCGCGAAAACGAAAAATTCGCAGTTTCCTCTCGCGTCCGCTTCCCCGCTCCGGGGCGCTGCGTCAACCGCGCGCGTAGGCGAGCGACTCCTCGATGATCCCGACGACGACTGCCAGCTCTGCCTCGTCCCGCGGACCGTAGAGCATCCACTCCGTGCCGAAGTCCGCGTAGCCATGCGGTTCGAGCCATCCGAGCTCGGCCAGACGGACGCCGCGCTCGGGCGCCAGGACGAGGTGCACTGACGTGTCGTCCACCCCATGCAGGTGCACCGGCTCCCAGCGCCGGCCTGGTGAGAGGTTGACCTCCGGGGTGCGCTCCTCCGGCCGGCCTGTCAGGTGGACGGCGCGCGACGTTGCTGGCGAGACGGTGCTGTGGCCCTCCTCGACGCCGTCGAGGGCGAACACCGCAGCGACCAGACGGCCCCACAGCTCCGGCGATGATCGCTGATCAAGCTGTCGGTGGGGCCCCTCGGTCGACGTCGCGGGACGACCGCCCGGCCGGGGATCGTCAGCGGTGAGCCGGACACGGGGGCTCGCATCAGGATCCATGCAGACGATCCAGACGGGGCCCCGCCGGCCAGGCAAGGCCACCAGGCCCCCTCACTCCCCGCCCAGCTCCTCCCGGAGGAGCCGGGCACCGGCCACGAGCGCCGCCGTCTTGTCCCGCGCCACCGAGCGAGCCAGCGGCGCCATGCCGCAGTTGGTGCTCGCGATCAGCTTGTCCGCGTCCACGAACTCGAGGGTCTCCCGGAGGGTCGCCGCGACCTCCTCGGGCGTCTCGATCTCGTCGCTCGCCACGTCGATCGCGCCGACCATCACCTTCTTGCCGCGCAGCAGGCCGATGAGCTCCGCCGGCACCCGGGAGTGGTGCCGCTCCAGGGCGATCGTGTCGATCGTGGACTCGCGCAGCAGGGGGAACGACGTCTCGTACTGGCGCCACTCCTCCCCGAGCGTGGCCTTCCAGTCGTTGTTCGCCTTGATCCCGTAGCCGTAGCAGATGTGCACGGCCGTCTCACACGTCAGGCTCTCGGCCGCACGCTCGAGCGTCGCCACGCCCCAGTCGCGGACGTCGTCGAAGAACACGTTGAACGCGGGCTCGTCGAACTGCACGACGTCGACGCCCACCGCCGCCAGCTCCCGCGCCTCCTCGTTGAGGATGCGCGCGAACTCCCACGCGAGCTTCTCGCGGCTGCCGTAGTGGCGGTCGGCGAGGGTGTCGATCATGGTCATCGGCCCGGGCAGGGTCCACTTGATGGGCCGGTCCGTCCGCGCGCGCAGGGCCTTCGCGTCGTCCACGAACACCGGCGCCGGTCGGCCCACCTCCCCGACGACGGTCGGCACGCTCGCGTCGTACCGGTCGCGGATCCGCACCGTCTCACGCCGGTCGAAGTCCACGCCGCCGAGGTGCTCGATGAACGTGGTGACGAAGTGCTGGCGGGTCTGCTCGCCGTCGCAGACGATGTCGACGCCCGCGCGCTCCTGGTCGGCCACGGCGAGGGCGAGCGCGTCGAGCTGGCCCTCGCGCAGCTGCTCCCCCTCGAGCTTCCAGGGCGACCAGAGCGTCTCCTCCTCGGCGAGCCAGCCGGGCTTCGGCAGGCTGCCGACGAGGGCGGTGGGGATCAGGGTGGTCATCGGGTCTCCTCGGTGTCTCGTGCGGCGTGGGCGGCGGCCCAGCGCTCCAGCAGGTCGCGGTGCGGGCCCACGAAGTGCTCCTGCGTGTACTCCCCCTGCTCCCGGCCGAGGCGGGCCCGCTCCTCGCGGTCGTAGGCGATCCGGGTCTGCGAGAAGTCGCCGTGGTCCAGGCGCGGCCGGTACACCTCGCCGGCCCCGGCGTTCGCGTTGTAGATCTCCGGCCGGTAGATCCGCTGGAAGGTCTCCATGGTGGCGATCAGCCCGGCCAGGGAGAGGTTCGCGTGGTCGTTGAGCAGGTCGCCCCGCGAGTAGAACGCCAGCGGCGCCACGGCCCCGCGCGGCAGGAAGCACCGGATCCCCAGGCCCATCCGGCCGAAGTAGCGGTCCGTGCGGGAGGCTTCGTCCTGGCGGTATTCGACCCCGAGCACCGGGTGCTCGTTCGTCAGCCGCCGGTAGGTGCGGCTCGTGGACACGCTGATGCAGATCACGGGCGGCTGCGGGAACCGATCCCGGTACGCCTGCGAGTCGAGCAGGTGCCGGAACAGCCGCCCGTGCAGGTCGCCGAAGCCGTCGGGCTCCTCGGTCCCCGGCGACGTCGCCGCGTGCGCGGGCAGCACCACGGAGAAGTCGTGGTCGCGGACGTAGGAGGAGAAGTTGTTCCCCACACTGCGGCCGAGCACGGCGCCCGTCGCGCGCTCGACCACCCGCACGTCGAGCATCTCCATGAGCGGGAAGTCGACGTCTGCGCCGTCGTCGGCGGTGAAGTGCACGTCGATCGAGACGATCTCGATCCGTGCCGTGTAGCGGTCCCGCTCCGGGTTGTCCCAGGGGGCGAGGTCGTTGAGGCGCCCGTCGATCATGGCCAGGGCGGCGCGCAGGTTCTCCCGCCGGTCCGCGCCGCGGGCGAGGTTCGCGAAGTTCGTGGTGGCGCGCGTGCTGGCGGCGGGCGTGTAGTCCTCGTCGAACGGCGTGGTGTGGATGCTGAACGTCAGGTCGTCCACGCGGGTGGGCACGGTGCTCGGGACAAGGGTGGCGTGGCTCATCGGGTCCTCTCCGGAGTGCGGGCGCGGGTGGTGCGGTGGTGGGCGGGACGGGGCACCGTGGACGACGACGGCGCCCCGCGGCCGGCGGCGACGCGTGCGGCGCACTCGAGGCCCGCCTCGAGGTCCGCCTGCAGGTCGGCCACGTCCTCGATGCCGACGGAGAGCCGGACCAGGTCCGTGGGGACGGCCAGGGGCGTGCCCCGCACGGAGGCGTGGGTCATCTCGGAGGAGTAGCAGAGCAGCGATTCGACCCCGCCGAGGCTGACCGAGAGCGCGAACAGCTCGGTGGCCTCGGCGAAGGCGCGGGCCGCGGCCTCTCCCCCGGCCAACCGGATGGAGACGATCCCGCCGAAGCCGTCCATCTGCCGCGCGGCGAGTGCATGGCCCGGGTGGTCGGGCAGCCCGGGGTAGAAGACCTGGGCGACCTCGGGGCGGCCCTGCAGCCAGTCCGCGAGCGCGGCGGCGTTGGCGCCGTGCCGGTCCATGCGCAGGCCGAGCGTCTTGAGGCCGCGGGCGGCGAGGTAGGAGTCCTGCGGGCCGGCGACCGCACCGGCGGCGAACTGCTGGTAGGCCACCGCCTCGGCCAGCGCCCGGCCGCGGAACTCGCGGTCGGCCACCACCACGGCGCCGCCGAGCACGTCCGAGTGCCCGCCGATGTACTTGGTGGTGGAGTGCACCACCACGTCCGCGCCGAGGTCGAGGGGCCGCTGGAGGTAGGGCGAAGCGAACGTGTTGTCCACGACCAGCAGCGCGCCGGCGTCGTGGGCGATCTGCGCCCAGGCGGCCAGGTCCGCGATGCCGAGCAGCGGGTTGGAGGGCGTCTCCACCCACAGCAGCGCGGTGCGGCCGGGACGGACGGCCGCGGCGACCGCCGTCGGGTCGGTGATGTCCACGGGGGTGTTGGACACACCCCACGGCTCGAGGACGGTGGTGATGAGGCGGTGGGTGCCGCCGTAGCCGTCGCCGCCCAGCACGATGTGGTCACCGGGGCGCAGCACGGCCCGCAGGAGGGCGTCCTCGGCGGCGAGCCCGGAGGCGAACGCGAACGCCCGGTCGCCGTGCTCGAGGGCGGCGAGCTGGGTCTCGAAGCCGTTCCGGGTCGGGTTGGAGCCGCGGCTGTACTCATGCCCGGCGCGCAGCACGTTGATGCCGTCCTGCACGAAGGTGCTGGTCTGGTAGATCGGCGGCACCACGGCGCCGGTCAGCGGGTCGGGCTCCTGCCCGGCGTGCACGGCGGTGGTGGTGAAGCCGCGGACGGCGGGACGGGACACGGAGCGGGTGGTGTGGTGGACGGCGGTCATCTCAGCGCACCTCCTGGGTGACGGCGGCGGTCTCGGGGACGGCGGGCGTGGTGGCGGGGACGGCCGGCCCGGCGGCGGTCACCACGGCCAGGGCACGGTCCAGGTCTGCGATCAGGTCGTCGGGACACTCCAGCCCGATGGAGAGCCGGACGGTGGTCTCGGCGATCCCGGCGTCCTCGCGCTGCTGCTGCGTCAGGCGACAGTGCGTCATGGTCGCCGGGTGGGAGACGAGGGACCGGGCGTCGCCGACGTTGACCACCAGCTGGAACAGCTCGAGCGCGTCGAGGAACGGGGCCACGGCCTCGGGGCCGCAGGCCAGGTCGAAGGAGAACACCGAGCCGACGCCGTCCGGGAAGTCGCGGGCGGCCAGCACCGCGCTGGGATGCCCGGCCACGCCGGGGTGGTGCACCCGCGCGACGGCGGGGTGCCCGGCCAGGTGTTCGGCCACGGCGAGGGCGGTGGCGGTGTGGCGGGCCACGCGCAGGTCGAGCGTCTCGAGCCCCTGGATGAACTGCGCCGCGCTCGCGGGGGCGAGGGTGGGGCCGAGGTCGTGCAGGAACTTGCTGCGGGCCAGCGTCAGGTAGGCGCCGCGGCCGTGCCGCTCGACCAGCGTCTGCCCGCCGTAGCGGGCCTTGGGCCGGGCCAGCTGCGGCCACCGGTCCGGCGCCGCGCCGTAGTCGAACGTGCCGCCGTCCACGATCGCGCCGCCGAGCACCGCGCCGTGCCCGCCGAGGAACTTGGTGGCCGAGTGCACGACGACGTCGGCGCCGTGCTCCAGCGGCCGGTAGAGGGCCGGCGTCGCGAGGGTGCTGTCCACCACCACGGGCACACCGGCCGCGTGGGCGAGGTCCGCGAGCGCCGGCAGGTCCGGGAGGGTGGCGAGCGGGTTGGTGATGGCCTCGAGGAAGAACGCGCGCGTGTCGGGCCGGACCGCGGCGGCCCACGCGGGCGGGTCCGCCGGGTCCGCGAAGGTGACCTCGATGCCGAAGTCCGCGAACGTGTCCGTCAGCAGGTCGACGGTGCCCCCGTAGAGCTGGCTGGAGGCGACCAGGTGCTTGTCGCCCTGCAGCAGCGCCAGCAGGGACAGCGCGACGGCGGCCTGGCCGGTGGCCGTGGCGATCGCGCCGATGCCGCCCTCCAGTGCGGCGAGGCGGTTCTCGAACACCGCGACGGTCGGGTTGCCCGTGCGGCTGTAGGTGAAGCCGGGGGTCTCGAGCCGGAACATCGATGCCGCCGTGGCGTGGTCCGGGAAACGGAACGCCGTGGTCTGGTGGATGGGCGGGACGACCGGCCGGTGGGGTGCGGCGGGCTCGTAGCCGGCGTGGACTTGCTGTGTGGCGTGACGGGGCATCTGCTCTCCTCCATCGGTCCTGGCGGTAGCACCGGGCCTGCCGTTCCCGGGGGTCCGGGTCCGGCGGGCGGGTTGCTGCGGCGTCGTCGAGCCAGATCTCTCGGCCGCTCTGGATGGGTGGTGAGCCCATCCCACGCGGTGGGCCGCCGCGAGTCCAGCGGGCGGCCGGCTCGCGCGTCACATGAGCCGCCACCGCGCCATCCAGGACCGGCCGGAGCCTCTCCGGGGCGCGGCGGGCCGTGGCAGACCCGTGTGACGGACCGGCGTGGAGGGGGGGTGTGTCAGACTCCCGGGCATGACGCAGAGCACACCGGGCGGACCGGCCACGGGCCTGCCCGACTTCCGTCCCTCGGGCAACCAGGGCGTGGACCCGGCGCTGTACGAGATAGAGAACGCGGCCATGGACCGTGAGGGCGCCCTCTGGGCGGCGCTGCAGGAGGCGGCGCCTTGGGCCGGGCGGACGCTGCTCGACCTCGGTGCGGGCACCGGCTTCTGGCTGCCCCGCTACGCCGACGCGGCCGAGACGATCGCCGTCGAGCCGGACGTGCGCCTGCTGGGGGCCGCCCGCGCCCGCCCCGGCGGGGCGCGCGTGCTGTACGGCTCGGCCGAGCAGATCCCGCTGCCGGAGGCGAGCGTCGACGTCGTGCATGCCCGGTTCGCGTACTTCTTCCCGCACCCGCGCTGGGACGTCCGACCCGGCCTGGACGAGGTCGCCCGGGTGCTGCGGCCCGGCGGCGCGCTCGTGGTGATCGACAACGACACCGAGCGCGGCCAGTTCGCCGAGCTGCTGCGGGCGAGCACGAACGCCGCGGCGCAGGGCCAGGACACGTACGCCCGCGAGTGGTGGGCCGGCGTCGGGGCCCAGACCCGCGAGGTCATGAGCTCGTGGACCTTCGACTCCCGCGCCGACCTCGAGGCCGTCCTGCGGCTGGAGTTCGAGCGAGGGGTCGCCGACGCGTGGCTCGCCGAGCACCCCGCAACGACGTCGCTGAGCTACGGCTACCTGCTCCACGTGTGGCGGTGAGCACGGACCCGCGTCGTCAGACGCCTGCCCCCCGCACCCCTGACGCTGAGACGCCCCCGCCGCCGGAAGGACGGGCGCGGTGGCTGGTCGCCTCCAACGCCCTCGACGCGGGTGGCCGGTCCGCCACGGACGTCGCCCTGGACGTCCTGGCGGTGCTCCTGCTCGGCGTGGGCGCCGACGGCATGGGCGTGCTGATGACGCTCTCCGGGTTGGGATTCCTCCTGCTCGGCGTGCCCATCGGCATCGTGGTGGACCGGCACCTCAGCCCGCGGCTGCTCGCGGCCACCGGCCTCGCCAAGGCGGCGGTGCTCGGCTCGCTCGTCGTGGCGTGGGCGTTCGACGCGCTCACGTTCGGTCACCTCGCCGCCGTCATGGCCCTGCTGGGCGTGCTCACGGTGCTGGCCGAGACCACCCAGACCGCGCTCGTGCCGCGCGTCGTGCCGGCCACCGCCGTCGCCCGCCTGACGGCGCGGCTCGAGTCCGCCGACGCCGCCCTCGTGTTGATCGTGCCCGCCGCGGCGGGCGTCCTCGTCGGGTCGCTGGGCGCGGGACCCGTGCTCGGCATCGCGACGGCGTTCCTCTTCGCGGCGGCGATCGTCGCGCTCCGGGTACGGCTGCGGCCCTCCGCCGCGGTGGACATTCCGGACGACGACGGGGACCCCGGCGTCGCGGACGTCCTGTCCCGCTGGGCCCGGTTCGGGAAGGACGCCGCGGAGGGGTGGACGGTGCTGCGGCGCACCCCGGTCCTGTGGCTGCTGACGATGGGGTCGGTGGCCGCCAACGTGGGCATGGCCCTCTTCGCCCCGGTCGAGGCGGTCTGGATCCTGACCGACCTGCGGCTCGGGCCGGAGTTCCTGGGCGTCCAGATCACCGCCGGTGCGGTCGGGGCACTGGCGGCCTCGTCCCTGGCGGGCCGGGCCATCGACCGCCTGGGCGAGCGCCGGTGCATCCTCCTCGGCTCGGTCGGCTGCGCCGTGGCCGTGGGGCTGCACCTGCTGGCCTACGCCGACCGCGCTCATGCCGGGCCGTGGCTGCTGGCCGGCGCCGCCCTCTGGGGGTTCATGGTCCTGCTCGGGAACATCACCCAGGCCGCCGTGACCGCCCGCGCCTGCCCCGAGGGCACACTCGGGCGGGTCACCGCGATGCGCCGCACCCTCACCCGGGGCTCCGTGCCGCTGGCGACCCTCGCGGGAGGTGCGCTCGGGGCGACGCTCGGGGTCGGCTGGGCGCTCGCGGGGTGGCAGGTCCTGGCGGTGGTCTCGCTGGCCGCCGTCGTGCCGGCCGCGCGACATCTCGGGCCGAGGACGGCTGAGCGCTGAATCCGCGCGACCGATGCTCCTTGCGCGGGCCGTCCGGAATAAGGACGACCCGCGTAGAGAACGTCGGCCCGGCGCGGGACCACCCCGCCGCGCGTCCAGCCCGGCACCCGGCTGGCCCCGCTCAGCCTTCCTGCGTGATGCGCAGGGTGCGCAGGCGGCGGTAGAGCGTCGCCCGGCTCACCCCGAGCGCGGCGGCGGCCCGCACCTTATTGCCGCCGGCCGACTCCAATGCGTCGATGATCGCCTCCCGCTCGGCCCGTTCGAGGCCCAGGAGGGGGACAGTCCCTTCCCCACGGTGTGATGCGGGCAGCTCAGCCACCGTCACACGGCCGCCCCCAGCCCTCCGCCCAACACGGCCCACGACGTACTCCAGCTCGACCAGGTTGCCCGGCCAGTGCTGCTGCGCCAGGACGCGCACGGCCTCCGGGGAGAACATCGGCGCCGAGGCGCCGTGCACCTGGGCCGCCATAGCCGCCAGCAACGCCGGGAACTCGGCGAGCCGACGGCGCAGCGGCGAGAGCTGGACGCGATGCTCCGTCAACGCGAGCACGGCCGAGACATCGGTCGTCGGCTGCACCTGGGCGGTCATGACAATCCGGCACCGCCCCTGTCGGAGGGCTCGTCTCAGTCCTGGCAAGAGCCGAGGTTCCAGCGCGTCGACGTCGTCAACCACCACCGGCGGGCCGGGCCGCCGCACGAGGGCCTCGAGCCCCCGTAGCCAGGTCGTGTCCTCGGGGGTCTGGGCGCGGCCGACCTCGAGTATGACGGCGTCGGGGCCAGCGATCCTCCGGGCGGCCGCCGTGCGGCCGGAGCCGGGCTCCCCGATCACGCTCACCGAGCCCCGTGCCTCGCGGGCCGCTTCGACGGCCGGAGCCCAGGTCCCGCGCCCCGCCCCCGGCGTGGGACGCGGCGTGGTTTCCGTCGCGGCCCTCTCCAACCGCATCAGGGTCATGCCAGACGCCTCGGACACGTCCGCGACGCTGAAGCCCCCCGCCACGCCCACATCGCCACCGTCGAGCTCCCCCCGCCGCGCTCGCACCGCCAGGGCCCGCAGCTCCGATCCGTCGAGACACCGCACCAACCGCTCCGCCGCGGCATTCAGGAGGATCGACTCCTCACCCACGCCCACCACGGCACTACCCCGGCCCCGGGTGAGGCGGCGGAACTCCGTCAGAAGCCGCAACTCGTCTGCGTACGTGGCCGCGCCTAGCGCCTGCTCAATCTGTCGTCCGAGGTGCCGGGCCAGGCCCTCCACGAGCGTCGGCGTCGCCCCGGCGAACGTCACCACGCTGAGCGCCCCATGGACGCGCCCGACGCCCGGATGCGCGAGGGGCACCCCGAAGCAGGAGAAGGCCCGGAACGCGTCGAGATAGTGCTCCTCCCCGTCGACGGCGACGCCTCGGCCCAGCTCAAGGGCGGCGCCGATCCCGTTGAACCCCGCCGCCTCCTCGGCCAGGCAGACCCCCACATCCAGCCCCCGCCGCCGAATCTGCTCCCCCAACGCCGATTTCCATGGCCCCACGAGGCGGATCAGTCGTCCGCTGCGGTCGGAGGCAAAGAGGAAGAGGTCAAGGCCGGCGAAATCACGCGCCACGTCGGCCAGGGTGGTGGCGACCGCATGGTCGAGTGCCGCCGCGCGTGCCCGCACGTCGAGAGTGGCAGTGGTCAGCGTGTCGTCTGCGCGCACCCCGTGCAACCGGGACCGCCGCCAGCCGGATTCCGTCTCGAGGCGATTCGACACCATGACGGTTATGCCCGCCCGTGCGGCCACTCTGAGATGCACATCACGGTCGAGAAGCCTAGGCCGCCCGTCCGCACATCACCAGGACCCCCGCCGTCAGGATGGGCCACCGCCGCCGCGGGTGTCGCAGAACTGCACACCCCGCCCCTACGGCACCGGTCATAGCCTGACTCTGCCACATGTGATCTAGGTCATATTCAGGCGACAGGAATCGACCCTAGTGAATGGAGAACGATTATGCGCGCAGCGCTCGCAATGAAGGTCGGGGGCAAGTTCGAGATCCATGATGTGGTGATCGACGACCCGGTGGGGCGGGAGGTCTTGGTGGACGTGAAGGCCTCCGGCCTGTGCCACTCGGACCTGCACCTCATCGACCACGACTTCGGCCTGCCCCTGCCCGCCGCCGGAGGGCATGAGATCTCCGGTGTCGTCGCCGCGGTCGGCCCCAGCGTGACAAGCCTGAAGCCGGGCGACCGCGTCGTCGCCTGTCTGATCGCCTACTGCGGGGCCTGCGCGCGGTGTCTCGCGGGCCAGACCACCCTGTGCCTGAATCAGGAGGCTGTGGTGCGGGGGCCGGAGGAGAAGCCACGCCTCACACTTCAGGACGGCACGCCCGTCGCCCAGTCCGTCAACGTGGGCGGATTCGCCGAGCAGGTACTCGTCCATGAGAACCAGCTAGCCGTTGTCAACGAGGACATCCCCTTCCCGCAGGCCGCGCTCATCGGTTGCTCGGTCGTCACCGGTGCTGGCGCGGCCATCAACACGGCCCACGTACGGCCCGGTGACACGGTGGCCGTCGTGGGCGTCGGTGGCATCGGCCTCAATGCCGTGAGCGGTGCCCGTCTATGCGGCGCCAAGCGCGTGATCGCGATCGACCTGGACGACTCCAAGCTTGAGGCGGCCCGCCGGTTCGGCGCCACCGACGTGGTCAACTCGGGCTCCGGGGACGCCGTCGAGGCGGTCCTCGGGATCACGGGCACCGGAGTGGACCACGCGTTCGAGGCCATCGGGTTGCCAGTGACCCAGCAACTCGCCCAGGACGTTCTCGGACCTGGCGGAACCGCGTACCTGATCGGCATTGCCCCGCCCGGGACCACGGCCCAGTTCGGCGCCTCGCTCGATTCGCTGTTCGCACAGCGACGCCTGCAGGCGGTGGCCATGGGCTCCTCCAACATCCAGCGCGACATCCCGCTGTACGCCGACCTGTACGTCCAGGGACGTATGGATCTGGACCACATGGTCTCCCAGGAGATCTCCCTCGATGAGATCAATACCGGGTACGAGCGGCTCCTCAACGGCGAGGTGATCCGTTCCGTCATCACCTCGTTCTGATGCCCCACTCCCCATCTCACGACTCCTAGGACGCACCATGACTGAGACATCGAACTCCCCTATGACCGCGCGAGTACGCGCCTTCCTGGACCGCCCCCACCGCCTCCTGATCGGCGGTGAATGGGTCGACGCGGCGTCCGGGAAGACCTTCGAGACCCGGGATCCTGCCACCGGCGAGGTGCTCGCCACGGTGGCGCACGCCGAGCAGGCCGACATCGACGCCGCCGTCGCCGCGGCCCGTGCCGCCTTCGACGAGGGCTCATGGGTGCGGATGCGGCCGAATGTACGCGAGGACCTGCTGTGGCGGATCTCCAACCTGATCACCGAACGCCTCGAGGACTTCGCGCTCCTGGAGTCCCTCGACCAGGGCAAAGGCGTGGGCATCGCCAGCGCCTTTGACGTCCGCGCCGCTGCGGACTGCTTCCGTTACTACGCGGGCTGGCCCTCGAAGCTGCAGGGGGCCGTCAATGCTCCATCCATGCTGCTGGCCCCGCCCGAGGCCGAGTTTCACTCCTACACACGGCGCGAGCCCGTGGGCGTGTGCGGTCAGATCATCCCATGGAACTTCCCGCTGTTGATGGCGGCCTGGAAGATCGCCCCCGCACTGGCCACGGGCAACACCGTGGTCCTCAAGCCCGCGGAGCAGACGCCGCTGACAGCACTGATGCTGGGCGAACTGTTGACGGAGGCAGGCGTGCCGGCTGGCGTCGTCAACATCGTCACCGGCCACGGCGACGCCGGTGCTGCGCTCACCGCCCACCCTGACGTGGACAAGGTCGCGTTCACCGGCTCCACCGAGGTGGGCAAGAAGATCGTGGGGGCGGCGGCCGAAAACTTGAAGAAGGTGTCGCTCGAGCTGGGAGGCAAGTCCCCCAACATCGTGTTCGCGGATGCCAACATCGACGCCGCCGTGGACGGGGCGCTCATGGGATTCACCCTGAACTCGGGTCAGGCCTGCGAGTCCGGCACGCGCGTGTTCGTGCACGCCGACGTCTACGACCGGTTCAACGAGGCCCTCGCCGCGAAGATGCGCCAGATGAGCATCGGTCCGGGCACCGAGGACGCCGCCATCACCCCGCTGGTCTCCCAGGAGCAGCTGGACCGGGTGATGGGCTTCGTTGAGGAGGGCAAGCGGGACGGTGCCGTCGCTCTGACGGGCGGGCAGCGGCACGGCGACGCCGGCTTCTACGTGGAGCCCACCCTCTTCACGGAGACCACCCCGGAGATGTCCATTGTCCGCGAGGAGATCTTCGGCCCGGTGGCCGTCTCCGTGAAGTTCACCGACGAGGACGAAGTGATCCGCGCCGCGAACGATTCGGTATACGGCCTCGCCGCCGCCCTGTGGACCCGGGACGTCTCCCGTGCCCACCGCGTGGCCGCACGGCTCAAGGCCGGCACGGTGTGGGTCAATACCTTCCATGCCCTGGACTCGCAGCTGCCGTTCGGTGGCTTTCGGCAGTCCGGCTGGGGCCGGGAGCTGGGCGCGGAGAGCTTGGAGCTGTACACCCAGGTGAAGTCCGTGACCATCGCACTCTGACAGACGAACGCCAGTCGGTCAGCCGCCGCGGGTGGGATCCTGCGGCGGCTGACCGACATCGGTGGTCATTCACAGGGGCGCCTGCCGCATCCGCCCGTCGCGGCAGGGCTGAGGGCAAGGCCCTGCATTTCAGCGACGCAATCCGGCGCTACGACGCCGGCTCCACGACGCTGACTTCAACCGCGCCTGGATCTTCCTGTGTCTGATCCGAAGATCGGGCCGGTCACGCTTTTCGCATTCGCCTCTCAGCCACCGGTACGGCCACCGCAAGCGGGAGCGCCGCAAGTCTCGGTCCCATCCGTGGCCTCGTGCCCACCGCACGGCTGATCCCCCGCCACCGGATGGGCGGCGAGGGATCAGCCACTGATCGAGGCGGTGCGCTCGGGGTCGGCTGGGCGCTCGCGGGGTGGCAGGTCCTGGCGGTGGTCTCGCTGGCCGCCGTCGTGCCGGCCGCGCGGTGGGTGGATGCGGGGCGCGACGACGTCGACTGAGGCCGAGACGCTGACGCGGACACCGAGGTCGCTTAGTGTGTGGCCATGGTCACTCGCCCCGTGCTCCAGCAGCCGGTGATCGACGCCGTCGACATCCGTTCCGTCGCGGAGTTCTACCGCGAGCTCCTCGGCCTCCACTACCGCGCGGGCGACGAGCTCGCGGACGGTCGCGAGCCGGACAGCGCGGACTGGCTCGTGCTGCTGGACGACGACGGCCGCCGCGTCCTGACATTCCAGCGCACCGACGAACTGAAGCCCAGCACGTGGCCGTCACCCGAGGTGCCGATGCAGCTGCACCTGGATTTCACCGTGCCGGACCGCGATTCCCTCGACGCGGCCCACGACCACGCCCTGCGCCTGGGCGGGCGCCTCGTCCAGGACCGCTCCGACGACGAGGACGAGCCCCTGTACGTGTTCGCGGACCCGGCCGGCCACCCCTTCTGCGTCTTCGTGGGGTGAGCGCGGCAGACCGCGGGGGTGGTTTCACGCACATGTCGAAGACAAAGAAGCCGGTTCAGTGCCGTCGGTAAGGTCGTCGGGTGATCCCGCAACCCACCGATCGACTCACGTTCCGGTGCATGACCGACGCTGACCTCGACGACATGTGCAGGCTCCGCGGAGACGCGGAGGTCATGCGCTACTACCCGCGGGCCAAGTCGCGCAACGAGGTGCAGCGGTGGATCAACTGGTCGAAGGACAACTACGCCAAGCATGGGTTCGGCCTGTGGGTCATCGAACACCGGACCACCGGCGACTTCATCGGTGACTGCGGCCTGACCTGGCAGAACGTCGACGGCCAGGAGGTCCTCGAGGTCGGCTACCACGTCCTGCCTGAACGCCAGGGACAGGGACTGGCAACCGAGGGGGCCTCTGCCTGCCTGCGACACGGGTTCGAGACCCTCGACGCAACGATGGTCACCGCGATCATCAACCCCGACAACATGGCTTCCCGTCGCGTGGCCGAACGAATTGGCATGACCGTGTGGAAGAGGACGCGCGATCCCAGTAGAGCGCCGATCGTGGTCTACAGCAGCCACGGCCAAGAGGCATGACGCACTGAACTGCCGCCATGGGTGCGTGCCCACTGAGGAGACACGCCCTGCGCCCAGCCGGCCAGGCGCTTCTGCGTCTTCGTGGGGTGAGCGCGGCAGACCGCGGCGGCTCAGCCCTCGAGCCGCTGGTCGAACTCCTCGTGGTCCAGCTGGCGGTGCATGCGGTCATCTTCAAGATACGGTGCCGTCCATGCATCTGGACCCGGCCGAGACGAACCGCCGCGCCTACGATGACGCCCGCGTCGTCGCGGGGATCGCCCCGGCGGGGACCGCGTCGAGTGGCGGCGGGGCACGGCGGAGCTGATCGAGCCGGCGTCGGTGGACCTGGCGGTGGACCGCGTCTGGAGCGGCTGGCACGGCCGCCCATTCGACGCGGCGGAGCACCCGCTGATGATCATCGGGGCCTGTCCACAGGGGGCCTGACCCGTCCACCCGTCATGGCAGGATGACGCATGTCACACGTGATGCGAGGGGGAACCATGACGGACACGACCACGGCCCGCCCCATGCGGCCGGCCCACTTCGACGACGACCCGCCCGTCCGCGGGATCGGCCACCTCCGGCACCCGGTGGTGTGGGGCGGGCTGATCGGGGTGGTCGGCGGCGGCGCCTTCCTGTTCGGCGGGATCGCGGGGCTGCCGGCCGAGCACCAGGGCACGCTGCGCGGCAGCGCGATCGCGCTGATCGGCTTCACGTTGGTGGTCGTGCTGCTGCGCCGGCGGGTGCTGCCCGCCGTGCAGGCGCCCGCCCGCGGCGCGTCTACGGGATCGCCGTCGTCACGATGCTGGCGCTCCTCCCCGTGACACGCCTGGTGGCACTCGCGCTCGACGCACCGACGGCGCAGATCGCCCTGGTGGCCGCCGTGGTGGGCGGCCACTTCCTCCCGTTCGCCCGGGCATTCCAGGCCCCGGTGTTCTGGTGGATCGGCGGGGCGATGGCCGTGCTGGGGCTCGCCGGTGCCGTAGTCGCGGTTCTCGGCGATCCCGTGGCCGGGCCCGCGGGGGCGGCCGAAGCGGGAGCTGCGATGCTCGTGATCGTCGCGGCACAGGGTCTGCTGGCGTCCCCTCGGCAGGACTGAGGGCCGGACCATGACCATGCTTCAGGCCATCCGCCGCTACTACGCCGGCTACGCGCAGTTCAGCGGGCGCGCGTCCCGCGCCGACTTCTGGCTCGCGGCGCTCTACGTGTGGCTCCTGCAGGCCGTCGTTCACTTCGTGTCCACCGTCCTGGACGTGTTCCTCCTCGGCTCCCCGGACCTGTCCCTCCGCGACGCGGCCGTCCTCCTCGTGGGGATCACGCACGCACTCCCCTCGCTCGCCCTGCTCGCCCGGCGCCTCCACGACGCCGGCTTCAGCCGCGCGTGGCTGTTCCTCGGGCTGGTGCCGTTCGTCGGCCCGCTCACGCTGCTCGTGTTCGCGCTCCAGCCGTCCGCCCCGCGCCTCGGACACCCCGCCGATGCGTCGGACCCGGTGCCGGCGGGGGCCACGGCCGCGCGGCGCTGACCCCCGCTCCCCTGGCCCGACCTGATCAGTGATCGTGGTCGGTGTGCTCGTCGGACTCGTGGCCGTGATCGTGGTCGGCGTGCTCGTCGTGGCCGGACTCGGCATCAGCGCCCTCCTCGGGCTTCACGGACTCGGGCTCGCCGGTGACCACGGCCATCTCGACCGGGGCGAACTCCAGGTCCTTCTCCAGGACGGTCTCACCGGTCTCCAGGTCGACGGCCACGAGCTTCTGGGCCTCCGCGTCGGTGACGTAGGCGGTGTTCCCGGCCACCTTGAGGATCGGGCCGGGCTCCTGCCACTCGTCCTTCTCCTTCCACGGCTCGATCACCGGGTACTCGGCGGCGACCTCACCGGTCTCCTCGTCGATCACGGTGACCTCGCCGTCGTAGGTCAGCACGACCGCGGAACCGTCCTCGGCGCGGCCGAGCGAGCGGAACCAGTAGGAGGAGCCGAGGTCCACGGTGGTGAGCTCATCGGTGCGGGTGTCGATGAGGGCGATCACCGTGGGCCGCTCGACGGCCTCCTCCGGCTCCTCCTCGACCTTGTGATCACCCAGGACGATGGGCGAGTCATGCAGCCCGAACAGGTTCCCGGAGCGCTGATACTCGGTCTCGACGTCCACCTTGTGGAACTCGCCGTCCCGGTACACGACGGGCCCGTTCTCGCATCCCATCACGACGACGTCGCCCGCCTCCGTCGGCTGGGCCGCGGCCTCGCCGTGGCTGCCGGGGCAGTCGTCGGTCTCGGCCGTGACCTCGCTGGTCTTCGGGTCGATCACCTGGAGCGTGTTGCGGGAGTCCTCGGTGCCCTGCGTGGTGAAGAGGGTGCCGTCGGAGAGCTCGAGCGCCACGCCGTGGTGCGGGTCCTCGGTCTCGGCCTCCGTCATGACGGGCATGAGGTCCGGGGTCGCCTTGTCCAGGTGGGTCGAGTCGAAGGTGCGGATCGCGCCCGTGCCGTCCGCGAAGAGGGTGGTCTTGCCGTTGTGGGTGACGACGTGGCCGGGATGCTCACCCGGGAACGTCACGCCGGTCATGCCGGGCGCGGACTCGTAGTGGTGGACGTGATCGCCGTGGGCCTTGGCCTGGATGCCGGTGGAGAACACCTCCCAGCCGTTCCCGGTGGTCACCAGGACGTCCTTGCCGTTGCCGGCGTTGCTCAGCCGCTTGAAGCCCGTGATGTCCTGCTCCTTCACCACCTCACCGGACTCGGCGTCGAGCAGCGTGAGCCCGTCCTCGTGCGAGAGCAGGATGCGCGGCGTCACCGCGGAGACCTCGGTGGTCTGGGTCGGGTCGACGCGGTCCTCCGCGGAGACGGAGGAGGCCGCCGTCGCCTCACCCGCCGGCGACTCGGAGCCGCCCGCGGCGGAGGCGGGTGCCGACGTCGGGCCGGACGGGTCGGCGTCCGCGCCGCACGCCGTCAGGGCGATGGCCGCGGCGGCGAGGGTGGCGGAGAAGGTGGCGGTGCGCGTGGAACGGCGCTGCGGGGCGAAGTGGGACACGGGGAGCCTTTCACGAGAGCGAGAAGATGCGACTGATTCACAATAAAGACTGTTGCGGATGATTCGCAATACTGCGGTGGACCTCACCCCGTCATCCCGGCGGCGCCGACGGCGCGCCCCCGTCGCGGGAACCGGCACGTGACGCCCTCGAGCGCGCGGCGACCCGCCTGTTCGAGGTGGGCGGGGCCTCCGCGACCCTGCGCACACGCGGGCTGGACCGGCATGGGCGCAATGCGCGGGTGCTGGTCAGCCACAACCCGCTGATCTACCGCGCCCGACTGCTCGGCGACCGGGCCGTCACGGACACGCCGGTCGGGCGGCTGAGGCGCCAGCCGGTGCGGCGTGCGGCGGAGCCCCTCAGGCCAGGCCGCGCCCCGCGTGCCAGGCGGCGATCCGCTCGAGCGCCTCGTGGACGGCGTCCGGGCCGGCGGCGAAGGAGAGGCGGACGAACTCGGGCCCGTGGACGGCGTCGAAGTCGTCGCCGGGGGTCAGCGCGACGCCGGCCTCCTCCAGCAGGGCGGCGCAGTAGCCGACGGCGCTGCCGAACTCCGCCAGCATGCCCGGGGCGAGACGGGCCCAGAGGTAGAAGGCGCCGTCGGCGGGGGCGGCGTCGGCCCAGCCGAGCCGGGGCAGGGCGGCCAGCACTACGCCGCGCGTCGCCGTGAAGCCGCCGGCCTGCTCGGCACAGAACGCGTAGGACTCCTCGCTGAACGCGTGGACGGCCGCCTCCTGGGCCGCGGCGGGCGGGCAGAGGGCGACCGAGCCGGCGAGGCCGTCGACCGCGGCGGCGAGGTCGTCCGGCATGAGCATCCAGCCCAGCCGCCAGCCGGGCATGCCCCAGTACTTGGAGAACGAGCTGACCACGAGCGCGGTGCGGGAGGTGCGCCAGGCGCAGGCGCCGGGCCCCTGCCCGTCCGTGTGCACGATGCCGTGGTAGATCTCGTCCGAGACGAGCCGCACACCGCGTTCCTCGCACCAGCGGGCGAGTTCGGCGAGCTCGGCGGCGCTGACCATCGTGCCCGTGGGATTGGCCGGGGAGGCGAGCACGAGCCCCGCGACCGGGCCCTCCGCGAGCGCCGCCTCCAGGTGGGCGACCGTGGGCTGGTAGCGGGTGCCGGCGTCGACGTCCACGTCCACCACCTCCACCCCGAGCGCCGTGAGGATGTTGCGGTACGCCGGATAGCCGGGGCGCGGCAGGAGCACGCGGTCCCCCGGGGGGAACGCCGCGAGGAAGCCGAGCATGAACGCCCCCGAGGAGCCCGTGGTGATCGCGACCTGCTCGGGGCGCACGTCGAGCCCGTACCAGCGGCGGTAGTGGCCGGCGACGGCGGCCCGCAGCTCCGGCAGGCCCAGCGCCGGGGTGTAGGTGAGGGCACGGCCGGAGGCGTGGACGGCGGCGGCCGCGGCGTCGACGGCGGGCGGGGCGCCCCCGCCCGGCTCCCCCGCGCACAGGCTGACGACGTCGTGGCCGGCGGCGCGCAGTGCGGCGACCCGGCCAAGGATGCTCATCACCGTGAACGGCGGCACCTGCGACCGGGCGGACGGCACGAAGGTGGGGGTGGTGGTGCTGGAACGGGACGGGCGGCGCATGGCCCGAGGCTACCCCCCGCTTTCGTTCGGGAAACGGCGCCCCGGGGACGACTTTCGTTGACGAAACGGGCGGGCGGGACGCCGTTTCATCAACGAAAACGTCGCGACACGCCGCCGTTTCGTGAACGAAAACGTCCGGCCCGCCTCGCGCGGCCCTCACTCCTCGGCGCCGAGCATCTCCCGGATGTCCTCGGCGGTGAGGGAGTCGGTGAAGGCGCCGGCTCCGGAGTCGTCGGACTCGTCCATGAGCGCGCCGAACAGCTCGGCCTTGCGCCGCTGCAGCTCGAGCACCTTCTCCTCGATCGTCCCCTCGGACACGAGCCGGTAGACCATCACGGTCCGCTCCTGCCCGATCCGGTGCGCCCGGTCCACGGCCTGCGCCTCCGCAGCGGGGTTCCACCACGGATCCATGAGGAACACGTAGTCCGCCTCGGTCAGGGTCAGGCCGAAGCCGCCCGCCTTCAGGGAGATCAGGAACACCGGCGCCTCGCCCTCGCGGAAGCCGCGGATCACGTCGGCGCGCCCGCGCGTGGAGCCGTCGAGGTACGCGTGCTCGATCTCCAGGTGGTCCAGCTCCTCGGCGATCACCCGCAGGAAGCTCGTGAACTGGCTGAACACGATCACGCGGTGCCCCTCGCCGATCACCTCGGTGAGGTCGTCGAGGAACCGCTCGAGCTTCGAGCTGGGCACGGAGGCGTACTGGTCGTCGACGATCTGCGGCGCCAGCGCGAGCATCCGCAGCAGCGTGAGCGACGTGAAGATGGTGAACCGGTTGCCGTCCATGTCCCCGAGCAGGCCCAACACCTTGCGGCGCTCGCGCTGGAGCACGCGGTCGTAGAGCTTGCGGTGGGCCGGCTCGAGCTCCACCTGGAGGATCTGCTCCTGCTTGGACGGCAGGTCCTTCGCCACGAGCTCCTTGGAGCGGCGCAGCATGAACGGGCGCACGCGGCGGCGCAGGGCCGCCATCCGCTCGGGGTCCCCCCCGGTCTCGATGGGGGTCACGTAGGTCTCGCGGAACCGGCGGTGGCTCGGGAACAGGCCCGGCACGACGACGTCCAGCAGCGCCCACAGGTCGCTGAGGGAGTTCTCCATCGGCGTGCCGGTGATGGCCAGCCGGAAGGGGGCGCGCAGGTCGCGGGCCACCGTGTGCACCTTCGCGGCGCGGTTCTTCAGGAACTGTGCCTCGTCGAAGACCACCCCGCCCCAGTCGAGTCCGCCGTACTGGCCGGCGTCGATCCTCAGGAGCGTGTAGCTGGTGACCACCACGTCCGCCCCCGCCACCTCGTCCGCCACGGCGGTGCCGCGCTTGCGGGTGGTGGTGTCCAGGACGCGCACGTCGAGGTCCGGGGTGAACTTCTCGGCCTCGGCCGCCCACACGGACACCACGGAGCTCGGCGCGACCACGAGGAACGGCGGCGGCTCGGGCCGGGCCTGGCGCGCGTGGGCGAAGAGCGCGAGGGTCTGGACGGTCTTGCCCAGGCCCATGTCGTCGGCCAGGATCCCGCCGAGGTCCTGCTCCCACAGGAACGCGAGCCAGCGCAGGCCCTCCTCCTGGTAGGGGCGCAGGTCGGCCTTCAGGCCGGCGGGGCGCGGGGCCTCGGGGAGGCGCTCGACGGCGGCCAGACGCCCGACGGCGGCGGTCCACTCCGGGTCCTCGTCCACCTCGTCCGCGAGCTCCTTGAGGTCCTCCCAGAAGCCGACCTGGTGCCGTGAGACGGGGGTGTGCTCCGGGGTCCACTCCTGCAGGGTGGCGGCCTCGGAGAGCAGGGCGCGCAACCGGTCGAAGGCGGGGTGGTCGAGGCCCAGGTAGGAGCCGTCCGCGAGGATCAGCGTGGTCCTGCCCTGCACGAGCGCGGTGAACAGCTCCACGAACGGCAGCACGTGCCCGTCCACGGAGACCTGCACGCCGAGGTCGAACCAGTCGTTCTGCGTGGCCTTCGTGCCGACCTCGATGCGCGGGGCGGCCTTCAGCTCGCGGTAGTCGGGGCGGTCGCCGGTGACGTCCACGCGCACGTGGTCCGCGCGCTGCAGCAGCGGCAGCACCTGCTCGGAGAACCGGGCGGCGCCCACGCCCTCGAGGACCTGCTCCTCCGCACGGCCGGCGCGCGGCCAGAGCTCGGCCACGGCGCGCAGCACCGCGTCCTCGTGCCGGGTGTCCCGCAGGGGGTCGCCGCCGGCGTCGAGACCGAGTTCGCGGGGCGGGTCGAAGTAGAGCCAGGACCAGCGCAGCACGAGCTCGTGGCCGGGTCGGAAGTCGGCGCGCAGCCGCAGCACGGGCGGCTCGAACTCGGGCAGCTCCACGGAGGCGTCGCCGCTGGTCACGGGCAGGGCGCCACGCAGCCGCGGGTAGATCCGGCCGAGGAACTCCTCGCGGTCCGCGGCGGGCACGCGCACGGGCCCGCCGGCGAGCACGAGCTGCTGCACGGCCTCGGGGACGGGGCGTGCGGCGGGGATCAGGTGGAGCACGGCCTCCTCGTCCGTGAGCTCCACGCGGTAGAAGCCGATGCCGCCCACGGCGTGCACACCGCTCAGCCCGGGGCCGGGCGGGGCCGGGTCCAGGGACGGGGCCACGTCCAGACCGCCGTCGGGGGCGGCGGTGACGTCCAGCCCGACGGCGACGGGCGCCTCCAGCACCACGTCCGTCAGCAGCCCCAGCGGCACGAGCTCCACCCCGACCTCGCGGGCCTCCGCGAGCAGCTGCCAGATCCGCGGGGAGTCGAAGACGTGCAGACCGAACCAGGCGTCGCCCGGGTAGGAGTCCTCGGCCTGGACCTGACGCCAGATCAGGCGCATCGCCCGCTCCTGGGCGGGGGCGAACTCGGCGCGCGGGAACTGGAACGCCTTCCACGTCAGCCCGCCCTTGATCCACGTCCCCTTGGCCCCGCGCTTGAGCGGGCGCACGGTCACGTACAGCGGGCGGCCCTCGCGCACCTGCTCCTCCCCGGCGGTCGCCGGGCCCCACTGCTGGAACGCGTTGCGGGAGGACTCGGCCACGAGCTCCACGCCGATCGCCAGCGCGGGCGGCGTGCCCACCCGGCGCGGGCCGTGGAGTCCGGCCAGCGGCTCCATGACCCGTCGCCAGTCCAGGCCGGCAGGGGGTGGGGGTGCCGCCCCGTCCGCGGCCGGGGCGTCGAGGCCGGCCGGGCCGCCGCCGTCGTGGCCCCGGCCGGCGGGCGCGGGCAGCGCGTCCGCCGTGGTGACCATCTCGGCGAGCTTGCGGCGGGCGTCGTCGAGGGCCTGGTCGGCGTCGAGGCGGACCACCTGGTAGAGCGCGGCGGCCACGTGCTTGCAGTCCGTCCCGACCGGGCACGTGCAGCGCCCGCCCACCGGCTCCATGAGGGCGCCGGCGCCGTCCTCGGCGGCGTCGTCGTAGGCCTCCTGCAGCTGCACCTGCACCCGGTAGGGGCTGGGCGCGGTGCCCTGGACGGAGGCGCTCAGACGGCCGGTGGCGGCGTCATAGCGCAGGCGCCCCACGGCACCCGACGCGGCCACGGCGAAGCCGCGGTCCGCACTGGTGGGCCCGACGACGGCGCGGATGGCCTCGGTGCGCAGGTGCGGCAGGACGTCTCCGGAATCTGCAGTGGCCATAGCGAGCAGTCTTTCACGGACCGTGCCGGGCCCGCTCCGACCGACACCGGCCCGGCGGCGTGCCGACCACCCCGTTCCCGGGCCCGCACACCTGAGACCTTCAGCCCGACCCGCCCCGGACCCTAGAGTGCGCCCATGGCGTCCACACAGCCCTCCCCCGTCCCCGCCGGTGCCACGCCGGCGTCCCACACCTCCCCCCTCGGCCTGTCCCTGCCGGACGGCCGGGGCCGTCGCGTCCTCGTCACCGGTGCCACCGGGTACGTGGGCGGGCGCCTCATCCCCGAGCTGCTCGCCGCCGGCTTCGACGTCCGGGCCGGCGCCCGGAACCCCTCCGACCTCGCGGACCGACCGTGGTCGGACAGCATCGAGGCGGTGGAGCTCGACCTCACCGAGGCGGACCTCGTCGAAGCCGCCATGCAGGACGTGCACACCGTGCTCTACCTCGTGCACTCCATGGGCGGGGGCGGCGACTTCGTGGCCCAGGAGCAGCGGATCGCGGACATCGTGGGCACCGCCGCGGACACGGCCGGCGTGGCCCAGCTCGTCTATCTCTCCGGCCTGCACCCGGACACGGTCCCCGTCGCGGAGCTGTCCGACCACATGCGCTCCCGCGCCCTCGTGGCCGAGCGTCTCGAGCGGGCGGCGACCCCGGCGCTGACGTTCGAGGCCGGGGTGATCATCGGCTCGGGCTCCACCTCGTTCGAGATGATCCGCCATCTCGCCGAGCGGCTGCCCGTGATGCCCGGCCCGTCCTGGCTGAGGAACCGGGTGGAGCCGCTGGCCATCCGCGACGTCCTGTACTACCTCCTGCAGGCCTGCGCCCTCCCGGAGCCCGTGCAGCTGAGGGCCCAGATCGGCAACGGACACCCCCAGTCGTTCGCGAGCGTGCTGGTGGACTACGCCAAGGCCGCCGGCCTGTCCCGACGCATCGTGATCCCCACCCCGTTGCCCTTGAAGACCCTGGCGGGCTTCTGGATCGGCATGGTGACCCCCATCCCGGTCGCGGTGGCCCTGCCCCTGGCCGCATCCCTCGCCGAGGAGGCGGTCGTGGAGGACCGCTCGGTCCGCGACCTCATCCCGGACCCGCCGGGCGGGCTGACCTCCTACATGGACGCCGTGCGGCTGGCGCTGAAGCGGGAGAAGGAGGGTCCCCTGGACGTCACCTTCGACGCGGACCTCCAGAGCTCCGCGGACCCGGCCGCCTCCCTGCCCTCGGATCCCGAGTGGGCCGGCACCACGGTCTACACGGACGAGCGCGAGCGCGAGTCCGACCTGCCCGCGCAGGAGGTGTGGCCGGTGATCGAGTCGGTGGGCGGCGCCAACGGTTGGTATTCCACCCCGCTGCTGTGGAAGATCCGCGGGCTGATGGACAAGTTGGCCGGCGGGCCCGGCCTGACCCGCGGCCGGCGGGACCCGAACCACCTGCGACGCGGCGACGCCGTGGACTGGTGGCGGGTGGAGGACGTGGAGCCGGGGCGGCGGCTGACCCTGCGGGCGGAGATGAAGGCCGGCGGGCGGGCCTGGCTGCAGCTGAGCACCGAGCCGCGGGAGGGCGGAGGCTCCGTCTACCGCCAGCGGGCGGTCTTCATGCCGGACGGCCTGCTCGGACGCGCCTACTGGACCGCCATCCTGCCCTTCCACGCCGTGGTGTTCCCGGAGATGGCCGCGAACATCCTGGCCGAGGCCAGGCGCCGGCACGACGGCGGCGAGCGTCCCCGCACCCGCGGCCTGCTGCGGCCGCTGGTGGACCGGCTGCCCCTGCGTCGCAACCCGTTGGACAGGCGAGCCCGCGGCGCCGGCGGCGCTCAGTCGCGGGACTGACCGTCGGGGCCACGCCCCCAGTGGGGCCGGGGGCGTGACCGGGCCGCCCGGCGCAGCCACCGCCGCCCGGGGGACAGCCGGGCCCAGTTGACCTGCAGGGTGGTGACCGCCATCCGGCCCTGCCGCACCCGCTGGCGCAGGGAGTGGAAGATGCGCCCGGCGACCTCCACCCGCAGGTCCGGATCGAACCGGATCCGGCGGCCGGCCAAGGCCAGCTGGAAGGACAGGTCCAGGTCATCGTGCACGTCCCCGCGCTCGCGGTGGACGCGGGTCCGCACAGCCTGCCACGCCTCGGCGCGCAGGGCGCAGTTGGAGCCCCAGACGGGGGTGGCCGCCACCGCGGCGCCCGCCCCCCAGCGGTACGCGCCGGTGTAGAGCGCCGCCCGCACCCGCCCCCGGAGGCCGGGCTGGTCGTGGAAGGTCCCCGGCCCGGTGAGGGCGTCGAGCCCGGAGTCGGCGTCGAACCGGGCCACGATCCGTTCGAGCCAGTCCGCGGGCATCCGCGTGTCGGCGTCGCAGCGCACCAGCAGCTCCCCGACCGCGGCGTCCAGGCCGGCGGCCGCCGCGGCCGGGACCCCGCGGCGCGGCTCGTGCACCACCCGCGCGCCGGCGGCGCGGGCGAGCACCGCCGAGTCGTCCACGCAGCCGTTGTCCACCACCACCACCTCCAGCGCCGGCCGGCTCTGGGCGGCCAGCAGGGCGAGGCACACGCGCAGGTGCTCGGCGTCGTCGAGCACCGGGACGACCACGGAGACCGTGGGGCGGGCCGGGGTCACCGGGTGCGCCCCCGGCGCACGGCGAGGGCGGCGCCGATCCCGGCGCCGACGAGATCGGCGGCGAGGTCGCCGATGGTGTCCGTGTAGCCCACACCGATCTCGGGGGTCACCGCCGTGTGCCCCCACCATTCGGCCAGCTCCCACACCACGCCCAGGGCCACGGCGGCGGCCGCGATCCCCAGCCCGGCCAGGCCCGGGCCGAGCAGCGCCACGGCCTGCCCGGCCTCGGTCCCCCGACGCCGGAGCCATGCCCCCACCACCAGTGCCGTCAGACAGGCGACCACGGCGGAGGCGGCGGCGTGCACGAGCAGGTCCAGCGACGGCACCCGCGGGTAGAGGCCGATGACGCTCAGCCACCCGGCCAGCAGCAGGACCGCCTGCGCGGCCCAGTCCAGGACTCCGCCCGGGGCGAGCCAGCGGGTGAGCCACTGGGAGCCGAACACGAGCAGCATCGCCGCCGCGGACGGCCATCCGGCGTGCACCGCCGCGACCGGGACGAGGATCAGGCCGAGCGCGCGCAACAGGTCTGCGGGGATCAGCGGCAGCATGTCAGCGATCGCCCGGGTGGGGGCGGCGTCCCGGCCGCCGGCCGCGCCGACCGGCACGACCACGGCTCGTCAGCAGCAGCCAGAGCGCCGGCAGCAGCAGGGCGGAGCCGAGCGGGTAGGCGAAGTCCTCCACGGGCGCCTGGCCCACGTAGGCACCCACCAGCAGCTCATGGCCGTAGTCGAAGAGCCCCGCGGCGATCATCACGTTGTCGAAGACCGCCGTGAGGGCCCACAGGGCCACCAGGGTGGCCGCCACGGCCCGCAGGTGCTCGCCCCGCACGCGGCCGACGAGGGCGGCGCCCACGAGCACGGCCAGGGCGAAGCCCACGAAGACGAGGACGAGGTCGAGGAAGGTCACCGGCTGCCCCCGTCGGTCGGATCGGCCGGCGTCGCGGCACGGGCGTCACCTCGCCGGCCGCGCAGCAGGCGCAGCGCCCCGGTGAACAGCACCATCGTGATCTGGCTGAGGAAGAGCAGGAAGAACCCCTCCTCCAGGGGCAGCTGGGGGGCGAGCATCACCCCGGTCATGTAGGGCGACTGCCGGTGCAGGAACACGCCTTCGGCGATCCCCCACAGGTCCCAGGCGAAGAAGTAGGCCACCCCGGCGGCCAGCACCAGCAGCGCCGGGAGCGGGCGATGCCACAGGAACAGCTCGAAGCGCCGGTCCACCAGCAGCATGCAGCCGATGACACCCAGCAGGGCCAGCAGGTAGATCATGCCGCCGCCCCCCGGGTCAGCGCCCACCCGATCAGCAGCAGGGTCACGAGGAAGCCGGTCACGTAGTTCAGCGGAAGGAACAGCTGCCAGCCGCGGTGGGCCGCGCCCGAGGTGGCGTCCGTGATGCGGCGGAAGCGCAGGGTGTTCACCACGTAGGGCACGGCCAGCAGCGCCGCGAGCGGGCCCGGCGGGTCGGTGGCCAGCAGCAGCAGGCCCGCCGCCGCGTACAGGCCGGCGGCGAGCAGGACGGTGCGCCGAGCGCCCAGCACGGTGGCCACCGAGGCCAGGCCCCCCTCCCGGTCCGGCACCACGTCCTGCACCGCCCCGAACATCTGCGAGGCCATGCCCCACAGGAAGAACGCCCCCAGCAGCGCCGCCAGGGCGGGCGTGGGGGTCGCCCCGGCCAGCGCGAGGCCGTAGACCGCGGGGGAGACGAAGTGGGTGGCGGAGGTCGCGGCGTCCAGGAAGGGCCGCTCCTTGAACCGCAGCCCCGCCCAGGAGTACGCCACCACCGCGAACAGGCTCACCGCGAGCACCAGCACGGCGGCCCACTCGCCCCGCACGGCGGACCAGCCCGCGAGCACGGCCACGAACGGCACGGGCAGCAGCACCGACCACGCCAGCACCCGGCGGCGCACCGCGGGGTCGCCCAGCACGGAGCCCTCCACACCCCCCTTGCGGGGGTTGCGCAGGTCCGAGGCGAAGTCGAACACGTCATTGATGCCGTACATGGCCAGGTTGTAGGGCACCAGGAAGAACACGACGCCCAGGACCACCAGCCACGCGGGCAGCCCCCCGGTCAGGATCGCGGCGGCGGCGAACGGGTAGGCCGTGTTCACCCAGCTGACCGGCCGGGACGCCCAGAAGAGGGTGCGGATCATGTGCCGCTCCCCCCGGGGCCCGCGGGCCGGACCCTGCGCGCGTCGTGGCGCAGTTCGTCCCGGACCACTTCGGCGGAGATCAGGCACATGGGCACCCCGATTCCCGGGCGCACCGAGGAGCCCGCGTACATCAGGCCGGCCACGTCCGCGTCCCGCACCGAGGGACGGAACATGGCCGACTGCGCCAGCGTGTGCCCGGGGCCCAGCAGCGAACCCCGCCAGGCGTGCACGTCCGCGGCGAAGTCACCGGGCCCGTAGGTGCGCCGCACCACGATGCGCTCGGCCAGGTCGGGGATCCCGGCCCAGCGGGCCAGCTGGTCGAGGGCCCGGTCCGCCACGGCCTCCACCTGGGCGTCCCCGGCGCGGTCCACCCGCCAGCCCTGGCCGTCACGGACCCGGATGCCGCCGCGCCCCCACCCCGGCTCGGCGGGGGCCGGGACGAGGATGAAGAGGTTCTCGTCGCCCTCCGGGGCCACGCCCGGGTCCGTGGCGGAGGTGCGCGAGACGTAGATCGACGTGTCCGCGGCGAGGTCCTCTCCCCGTTCGATGCGCCCGAAGTTGTCCTCCCAGTCCGCCGTGAACAGCAGGGTGTGATGGGCCAGCTGGGGCAGGGATCCGCGCACCCCCACGCACACGAGCACGCCGGAGGGGCCGGGGTCGCGCCGGTCCCACGTGGACTCCGCGACGCGCCGGCCGGGAGGCAGCAGACGGGTCTGCACGTGGTGCAGGTCCGCGGCGGCCACCACCACATCGGCGTCGAGGCGTCCCGCGGCGCCGTCGTCGGACCGCCAGGCGACGCCGGTCACCCGGCCCGGGCGGCGACGTCGGCCCTCGTCCCCGCGGGCTGCTCCCGGCCTGGGCAGGCGGGCGGCCAGGCGTCCGAGGCGGCCGGCGGGGGCGGGACGGTCCACGACCTCCACGGCGGTCGCCTCGACCCCGGTGCGGATCTCCACGCCGGCCTCGCGCACGACCTCCGCCATGGCGTCCACCAGGGCCGCGAAACCGCCGAGGGGGTACTGCACGCCGTCGGCGAGGTCCAGATGGGACATCAGGTGGTACATGGCGGGGGCACGGTCGGGGGACGTGCCGAGGAAGACCGCCGGGTAGCCCAGGATCTGGCGCAGCCGGGGGTCCTGGAAGCGGGCCGCGACGTGGGAGCGCAGGCCCCCCAGCAGCTGGGGCCCGAGGGCCGGCAGGGCGCGCAGGACGTCCGGGTGGGCCAGGGCGGCCGGCCGGCGGAAGTCCGTGTAGAGGAAGTGCTCCTTGGCGAGCCCGTAGATCCGGGACGCGGAGTCGAGGTAGGCCCGCAGCCGGCGCCCGGCGCCGGGCTCGAGGGACTCGAACAGCGTCTCCGCGTGGCCGGTGCGCACGTCCACGGGGGGCTCGTGGAGGTGCCCCTCGAAGTACACCCGGTAGCCGGGGTCCAGACGGCGCAGGTCCAGCCGTTCGGCGGCGGAGGTCCCCATGAGGCGGAACCAGCGGTCGATCACCTCGGGCATCAGGTACCAGGAGGGCCCGGTATCGAAGGTGAACCCCGCCTCAGACCAGCGTCCGGCACGGCCGCCCAGGACGGCGCCGCGCTCCAGCAGCGTCACCCGGTGCCCGTCGCGGGCCAACAGGCCCGCCGTGGCCAGTCCGGCGAACCCGCCGCCCACCACCACGGTGCGCGGGCCGAGAGCGGTGTCCCGGGCGCTCATCGGCGGCCTCCCCGGCGGCCCCGTGCCAGGACGCGGGCGGCGATCCGGGCCTTCTGATGGTCCGGCACCCGGACACGGCGGTGGGCCAGCTCGGCCGCCGGGGTCGCCTCGATCCGGTCCACCAGGGCCGCGAACAGTCCGTGCGCCAGGGCCACGGCGCGCCCGGCCCCGGGGTCCAGGACACGGATGCCGGGCAGGGCGGCGTCGAGGTCGGCGCGGACCTCGGCCACGAGCTCGGCCTTGCGGGCCTCGGTGAGCACGCCCGGTGCGGCACCGGGCAGGTAGGTGCGGCCCAGCTCGTGGTGGTCCGCGGCCAGGTCCCTGAGGAAGTTGACCTTCTGGAACGCCGCCCCCAGCCGGGAGGCCTGCGCGCGCAGCTCCTGCCGCTGGCCCGGGGTCCGGGCCCGCGTGCCGGGGAGGGAGAGGAAGACCTGCAGGCACATCAGCCCCACCACCTCGGCCGAGCCGTGGATGTAGGCGTCCAGCGACTCGGCGCCGTGCTCGCGGATCCCCAGGTCCGCGCGCATGGAGGCGAAGAAGGGACGGGTCAGCTCCGGGGTGATGCCGTGGCGACGGGCCACGTCGGCGAAGGCGTGCAGGACCGGGTCGGTGGCGAAGCCCGACGCCATCGCGGCTTCACACGCCCGCTCGTAGTCGTCCAGGGCGGCGCGGACCCCGGCCTCGTCGAGCCCGGCGGCCACCGCGACGCCGTCGACCACCTCGTCGGCGACGCGGACCATGGCGTAGATCGTGGCCACGTCCTGGCGTGCCTGCCGGGGCAGGGTGCGGCAGGCCCAGGAGAAGGACGTGGAGTAGCGGCGGATCACCTGGGCCGCTGCGGCGTGGGCCGTCCGCGTGTACAGCGCGGCAGGGCTCGGGGTGGGCGCGGCCATCTCAGGACCTCCGGGTCAGCACGGCGTGGCAGGCGTCGGCGAACTCCGCCCGGACCGTCTCGTCCAGGGGCAGGGCCGCGATGCGCTCGCGGGCGCGGACGGTGAGCTCGGCGGCGACGTCGAGGGCGTGCTCCCGGGCACCGGCCGCCTCGAGGGCGCGGCGGGCGGCCTCGATGTCCGCGGGGGTGGCCGGGCCCGCGTCGAGCAGGGCGCGGACGGCGGGGATGCGGCGGCCGTGGGCGGTGAGCACGGTGGCCTTGCCCTCGCGCAGGTCGCCGTCGGCGGACTTGCCGGTCTCCCCGGGATCGCCGAACACGCCGAGGACGTCGTCGATCACCTGGTAGGCGGCGCCGAGGTCGGCGCCGGCCTCGCCCATCGCCCGGGCGAGGTCGGGATCCGCCCCGGCCAGGAGGGCGCCGGCGCGCAGGGGCGCGCCGACCGTGTAGTGCGCCGTCTTGAGCCGTTGCATGGCGAGGATGCGGTCGGGATCGGGCTCCTCACCGGTGTGGCGGGACAGCCCCAGGAGCACGTCTTCGAGCTCGCCGGCCGCGGTCACGGCGGCGGCGTCGAAGACGACGGCGGCGGCCTCGGCGGCCCGGGCGGTGTCGGCGGCACAGGTGGCGGCGAGCCGGAACGCCTGGGTGAGCAGGACGTCCCCCGCGATGAGGGCGACGGCGACCCCGGCGTGGGCGGCGTCCGCGGCGGGCACCCCGCGGGCCTCGAGGCGGTGCCGGGCGGAGGCGTGCACGGCGGGCTGGCCGCGCCGCAGCACGTCCCGATCGATGACGTCGTCGTGGACGAGCAGCGCGGTGTGCAGCAGTTCGAAGGCGGCCCCGAGTCGGTCGACGGCAGCGCGGCCGGACGGAGGGACCGGGTCGGCGGTCGCCAGGCGCCAGCCGAGCTCGACGAGACGGGGGCGGATGAGCTTGCCGGCGCCCACATGGACGTGGAGCGAGTCGAGCAGCTCGGCGAAGGCGGCGGATCCGGGTGCCTGGGCCGCGGCATGTCGGAGCGCGGCGTCCAGCTCGGCGGTCACCCCGGAGAGCGCGGCCTCGCCGCCCGTCCTCGCTTCACCCATGGCGCCTCCTCGGTGGCGGACACGACGCGGCACCGACCGCCGCATCTGTTCGACCGTCTAACTTCTGGACGCAGAAGACACTACGGGCCTCGCCGGTCCCGCGTCCATGCGCGGCGGTCCCGGGCGGCGCGATCTCACGACGCACGGGGCCGCCGTCGGGATCAGGCGTCGGCGGACGCCGTCTCCAGGGTGATCTCCGGGTCCACGATCTGACCCTCCCACTCACCGGAGACCCCGTACACGACGCAGTGCTTCTCGTCGGTGCCGTAGTTGCCCAGCTCGGAGGAGGTCAGGACGGCCCCGTTCAGCTGGTCCTCCTTCTCCTCGCTCAGGCGCTGGGCCTGGGCGGTGCAGGTCTGGGCGGCGGCCGGGTCGGCCTCCTCGCCCTCGGCCACGGCCGGCACGGCCCACAGGTACTCCGCGGTGTGGGCGCCCTCGCAGTCGGTGGTCTCGAAGGAGGACAGGTCACGGGCGCCGAGCGGGGCGGTGAAGCACGTGCCGGCCTCGTAGTCGGCCGGGGCCGCGGACAGCGACGACGCCGAGGCGGACGACGACTCCACACCCTGCGCGGACGCGGAGGCGGGCGCCGTCGTCGAGGCGGACGCGTCGGCGTCGGACGAGTCCTGACCGCCGCACGCGGTGAGGGCCAGCAGCGCGGCAGCGGACAGGCCGGCAAGACGGGCGGAACGGGACAGGGCGGCGAAGGCCATGGGGGTGCTCTCCTCGAGTGACGTGGGACGCGCCGGGGTGTGGCGCCGACCTCAGCACTCTAGCCACGCCCGGCCGTCGGGATCGGACTGAGGTGACGTGGCCCACATCTGATGGGTGGCCCGGCTCGCCTGCCACACTGAGAGGCATGCAGACCCCGGCCACGCCCTCCCCGCCCGACCGCCCCTCCCCCGTCGCCCGACCGTGGTTGGCGGCCTCGGACGTCCCGGTCGCAGGCCCCGACGACGTCGAGCGCGTGGTCCTGCTGTCCCCGGAGGGCGAGGCCGTGGGCACGGAGGCCAAGGCCACGGTCCACCGCCGCACCGAGGACGGCGGCACGCCCCTGCACCTGGCCTTCTCCTGTCACGTGTACGACGAGGCCGACCGGTTCCTGCTCACCCGCCGGGCGCTGGGCAAGGCGGCGTTCCCCGGGGTGTGGACCAACGGGTTCTGCGGGCACCCCGGCCCCGGCGAGTCCCCCGCGGAGGCCGTGCTGCGCCGCGCCCCGCAGGAGCTGGGCGTGGAGGTGTCCGACGTCGTCGAGGTGCTCCCCGACTTCCGCTACCGGGCCGCGGACGCCTCCGGCATGGAGGAGCACGAGATCTGCCCGGTGTTCCGTGCCCGGATGCACGGCGACCCCGCCCCGGAGCGGGACGAGGTCGCGGAGTGGTGCTGGGTGGAGCCGGCCGATCTGGCCGCCGCCCTGGCCGCCGTCCCCCGGGCGTTCAGCCCGTGGCTCGTGGAGCAGTGGCAGCAGGGGGCGTTCGACCCGCGGTGAGCGGCCGGCGCGGCGACGCCGCGCGGGCCGTCAGCGGCCGTTGACGTCGTCGAGGTGGGCGGCGGTGGACTGCACGGCCTCGTCCTGCGCCGGCTCGGCGTCGCCCTGCTGGCCCTGCTGCTCCTCGGCCATGCGGCGGACCTCCGCGACGTCGAGGCCCTTGACCTGGTCGAGCAGCTGCTCGAGCGCGGTGCCCGGCAGGGCGCCGGCCTGGGAGAACACGAGCACGCCGCCGCGGAAGGCCATGAGCGTGGGGATGGAGGTGATGCCGGCCATCGCCGCCAGCTGCTGCTGGTCCTCCGTGTCGACCTTGGCGAACACGACGTCGTCGTGCTTCTCCGAGGCGGCCTCGAACACGGGGGCGAACTGGCGGCACGGGCCGCACCAGCCGGCCCAGAAGTCCACGAGCACGGTGTCGTTCTCGGCGACGGTGGAGCCGAACTCCTCGAGGGTCAGGTCCTTGGTGGCCACGGTGGGTCCTTTCGTCAGCGGGGCCGACGCGCTCACGCCGGCGATCGTCCTGCCGACCACAACGGACACCCCGCCGCACCTATTCCGCCCCACCCCACTTTCGTTCGGGAAACGGCGGCGTGTCCCGGCACTTTCGTTCGGGAAACGGGCGCCTTCCACGCACTGTCGTGGCCGAGACGGGAGCCGTCGTCGTCGCTTCCTAGACTGACCGCATGACCGCCACTACCGCCCTGCCCCTGCTCGTGCTCAACGGCCCCAACCTGAACCTGCTCGGCACCCGCGAGCCCGAGGTCTACGGCACGGCCACCCTCGACGACGTCCGTGCGCTCACCGAGGCCCGCGCGGCCGAGCACGGGCTGACCGTGGACTTCCGACAGTCCAACCACGAGGGCGAGCTCATCGACTGGATCCAGGAGGCCCGCACCTCCCACGCTGGCGTCCTCATCAACCCCGCCGCGTACTCGCACACCTCCATCGCGATCCGCGACGCCCTCGCCGCCGTCGACCGGCCGATCGCCGAGGTGCACATCTCCAACGTCCACCGGCGCGAGGCGTTCCGGCACCACTCGCACGTCTCCGCCGTCGCCGACGTCGTGATCGCCGGGGCGGGCGTCCAGGGCTACGCCCTCGCCGTCGACTGGCTCGCCGCGGCTGTGCGCCGCTGAGCGCTGGTCAGGACCCGCCTGGCCGTGCCTAGGGTCGGTGGTACGAGCCGGTGGCCACATCAGGGCGCCGGCACCCGACGACGAAGGAGTCACGCCATGGGCACCCAGGATCCCCGCGCCCGTCTGCTCGAGAAGCTCGCGAAGGTGAACGTCTGCATGCTGACCACCGCTGAGCGGGACGGCACGCTCGTCACCCGCCCGATGGGCCTGCAACAGGCCGAGGACGGCGGCACGCTCTGGTTCCTCACGCGCGCCACCTCCGACGTCGCCGCGGACGCTCCGCAGCGCCCGGTCAACGTCGCCGTGCAGGACAAGGACTTCTGGGCCTCCCTCGCGGGCCACGGTCAGCTCGTCCGCGACGACGCGCGCAAGAAGGAGTTCTGGAACCCGGCCACCGAGGCCTTCTTCGGTGAGGGCTCGAGCCCCGAGGATCCGCAGATCGTGCTCGTGCGCGTGGACGTGCAGACCGCCCAGTTCTGGGAGTCCCCGGGCGCGGTGGCCACCGCCGTCGAGCTGGTCAAGGCCAAGGTCACCGGCGGGACCGCCGAGCCGGGCGACAGCGAGACCGTCCGCTTCTGACGGCGCTCCCCGACGCCGGCCCCGCGGCTTGCCCGAGGACGGGCCGGTGGGCGCCGCGCGCGGGGCCTCGGCAGGTCAGTCGACGTCCTCGGCCGCCAGCTGGCCGCACGCGCCGTCGATCTCCTTGCCGCGGGTGTCGCGCAGGGTGGTGGGGATGCCGGCGGCGTTGAGCCGGTCCACGAACTCGCGCGTCACGTCCTTCTCCGAGGCGGTCCAGATGGAGCCCGGCGTCGGGTTCAGCGGGATCGGGTTCACGTGCACCCAGCCCTTGCCCCGGGCGTTGAGCTTCTTGGCCAGCAGGTCGGCGCGCCACGCGTGGTCATTCATGTCCTTGATGAGCGCGTACTCGATGGACACCCTGCGCCCGGTGGCCACGAAGTAGTCGTACGCGGCGTCGATCGCCTCGTCCGCCTTCCAGCGTGAGTTCACGGGGATCAGCTCGTCGCGCAGCTCGTCGTCCGGCGCGTGCAGGGACAGCGCGAACGTCAGCGGCACGCCCTCCTCGGCCAGCTTCCGGATGGCCGGCACCAGGCCGACGGTGGACAGCGTGATGTTCCGCGCGGACATGCCCAGGCCCTCAGGCGAGGGGTCCACCATGCGGTGCACGGCGGCCATCACGCGCTTGTAGTTGGCCAGGGGCTCACCCATGCCCATGAACACGACGTTGGTGACGCGGTCGGCGTCGTGCCCGCCATCCTTGCGCTTGCCGCCCAGTCCGCCCTGGGCGATCACCTGGTTGGCCAGCACGATCTGCTCCACGATCTCCGCCGTGGACATGTTGCGGGTCAGCCCGGCCTGGCCCGTGGCGCAGAACGGGCAGTTCATCCCGCAGCCGGCCTGGCTGGACACGCACAGCGTCACGCGGCCGGGATACCGCATCAGCACGGACTCCACGAGAGCGCCGTCGAACAGCCGCCACAGGAACTTGACGGTGTCCCCGCGGTCGGTCTCCATGCGCCGGACCTCGGTGAGCAGCGGCGGGAAGAACGCCTCCGCGATCGCCTCCCGCTTGTCCTTGGGCAGGTCCGTCATCTGCTCCGGATCGGTGGTGTAGTGCTCGAAGTAGTGCACCGAGAGCTGCTTGGCGCGGAACGCCGGCAGCCCGATCTCCTTGGCCTTCTCCTGCCGTTCCTTCAGCGTGAGGTCGGCCAGGTGGGTGGGCGGCTGGGAGACGCGCGGCTGCTTGAACTGCAGCTGCGGTCGGCCGTCCGGGCCCATCGGCTGGGTCCAGCCCTCGGTCTTCGGCATCACCTGGGGGCGCTCGGCGGTGGCGGCCTCGCGGCGCTTGGGCGCGGAGAGCTGGTGGCCGACGCCGGCGCGGCGCATGCGCTCTCGGTCCTCGGCGAGCTGGCGCGCCTCGGACTCGTCGATCAGGCCGCGCTCGGGGCGGCCGAGGGCCGGCTTGCCGGCGCGGTCCCTCTGGCGGTTCGGGGTGGGCTTCGATCCGGGGCGGCGGGGCTGGTAGTCAGACATCGGCACCATTCTCCCAGACGGGGCGGACTTCGCGGCGGGTCGCCTCCACGTCGACGGCGCCGCGCGGCTTTCGCGTCCGGGGCAGCCCCCGCAGGACCCAGCGGACGACGACGCCGCGCACCGTCGCCGGCAGCGGCCGGTACAGGGTGCGCGCCAGCCCCCAGAGGCGTGCCTCCCGGACGGAGTCCCGCCCAGTCCAGGACCAGCCGAGGCCGGCGCGCACGCGGCCTGGGAGGAGACCGGCGGTGACGAACCGGGCCAGGGGCATAGCCGCCCGCAGCGGCGCGGGGACGCCCTGGCCGGAGAACAGGTCGGCGGCGACCCGCCGCGCGTCGTCCGTGACCTCGAGCCGGGCCACCCGGTCGTCCCAGTAGTCCGCAAACGCCGCGCGGTCGACCGGCCAGGCGGAGGCGGGGACCTCGAGGCTCGTGGCGAGCGGGGCGTACCCGCGGTAGAGGCGGTCGGCGTCCTCGGCGTCGAGGGCGCCCCACATCCGGCGGCGCACCTGCTCCCCCATCGCATAGAGGGTGGCGGCCACCCAGAGCTGGGCGTCCGGGTCGGCGGCGTCGTAGGGGTGGCCTCCGGCGTCGAGCCCGCGGACCGGGCGGTGCGCCGCCCGCACCCGGTCGACGACCGCGTCGCGCAACGGCGCGGCCTCGGGGAGGGTGACCGCGTAGATGTAGGCGAGCGTGTGGCGGAGCCGGCGCATCGGGTCCTCGGTGAACCGGGAGTGGACGGCGACGCCGGCCCCCACTGGCCGGTGCGCCACCTGGAGCAGGATCGCCGCACCGGCACCGGCGAGGATCACGGCCTCGCGGGCGAGGGCGGCCGCGGAGGTCGGGGCGGAGTGGCAGTCGGGGCGCATGGTCCCAGCCTCGCACCGGGCCGGGCGGAGGGGCAGGGGGCCGAGATGAACGGTGCCGTTCACCTTCTGTTCATCTTGCTGTTCGCCTGCCGCTCGTGGCACCTCGATCCGAGAACCGCATGATTGCGCTGATTTCGCGCCATGCAGGCATGCGCGACAGGGTGTCACAGGTCACGTTGGTGAACACGGAGTTGCACTCCGGGAGGAAATCTGTAAACTTGTTCACAAGCAGTTCACCTAGCGTTTACGGAACGCGAGGTCGGGACTCCACCGAACTCATCACCCGCGGCCCCGCCGCGACGATCCGCCGGACTCGTGGTCCGGCAACCAAAGGAGGTGCTCACCGTGAGCATCAACACGACCAGCCACCACCTGCCCACCGCCCCGAGCCCCCTCATGCAACGCCACGTGCTCCAGCGCGTCGAGGAGACCCTCCTCCGCCGCTTCGAGGGCACCGTCACCGCCGAGACCGTCCGCTCGGTCGTCCGCGAGGTCGTCGCCGACCTCAAGCGCGGCGCCCGCATCACCACCTTCCTGCCGGCCCTCGCCGAGCGCGAGGCCACCCGCCGCCTCCAGGCCGCGACGCCGGCCCACGAGGCCATGGCCGTCGCCGCCTGATCCCCCATACCGACGCGACGACCCGTCGGCCCGCCCCGCGAGGGGCCGTGGCCGGCGGGTCTTCTCGCCTCCCCGGACGCTTTCGTTCGGGAAACGGCGGGCCCCAGGACGCTTTCGTTCGAGAAACGGTGTGAACGCTCCGGGGCGCCGTTCCCCCGCCGCCCACGCGACTCCGAGGTGCGGCGCCGTTTCTCACACGAAAGCACCGCGACACGCCGCCGTTTCCTACACGAAAGCGTGGGTGACGCGGACGGGGGGCCCGGCACGGGAGGCCTCAGTCCTCGGCGACGCCCAGCGCTCGGCGCATCGGCAGGAACTTGGCCCGGATCTCCGTGACCTCCTCCTCGGGCACCGCTCCCGGGACCATCCCGCCCCCGGCCTGCAGCCGCACCCCGCCGGGCACCTGCTGGCCACAGCGCAGCGCCAGGGCGATCTCGCCGTCGCCGTCCTGGTCGAGCCACCCGACCGGGCCCGCATAGCGGCCGCGGTCCACGGGCTCGACCTCCGCGATCACCCTCACCGCGTCCGGCGTGGGGGTCCCGCCGACGGCCGCCGTCGGATGCAGCGCGGCCACCACGTCCAGCACGGTCCCCCGCCCATCCCGCAGCCGGCCGCGCACGGACGTGGCCAGGTGGTGCACGTTCGGCAGGGTCAGGACGGTGGGCGCGGGGTCGTCATCGGCGAGGTCGACGACGGGCGCCAGCGCGTCCAGCACCGACCGCGCCGCCCAGCGATGCTCCTCCGCCAGCCGCGGATCACAGGCCAGACGCTCCCGCAGCGCGGCGTCCTCCTCCTCGTCCGCGCCGCGCGGCATGGACCCCGCCAGCACCCGCGAGCCCACGAGCCCCGCGTGCCGCGTGGCGAGGACCTCGGGCGTGGCGCCCAGCAGCCCGCCGACGGCGAACACCCAGGTCTGCGGGTACTCGCGGCGCAGGGCCCCGATCGCCCGCCACAGGTCGGCGTCGTCCGCGGGGACGGTCATCGTGCGGCTGATCACGACCTTCGCCAGCTCCCCGCCCGAGTCGGCCATCCGCGTCAGCAGCTCGCGCACCCCGGCCGCGTAGCCGGCGTCGTCCCAGGCACGGTCGGCGACGTCGGCGGGCAGGGGCACCGCGCCGTCGGCCAGCAGCCGGGCTCCACGGTCCGCGGCGACGGCGGCTGCGAGCGCGTCCGCGTCCATGTGCTGGGCCACGTCCCGCACGCCGGACGGCGTGGCGCGGCGCAGATCCGCGGGGATGCGCAGGACCGCGGGCTCGGGCGAGTCGTCGGCGAAGGTCGAGGAGATCCAGCCCCGCAGCGGGGCCGTCGGGTCCGGTCGCCCGGCGACGGCGGCCTGCCACAGCGCGGAGAGCCGGCGGAGCCGGTCGGTGCCGTCCAGGAGCACGGTCCAGCCGCCCTCGCCCCGCCACGCGTCGTCCCCGTGCGCCCACAGCACCGCCCGGGCGAACGGGGGGACGGCGGCCTCGGGGGTCCCGGTCGCGGGGGTGCCGAGGTCCGGGAGCAGGGAGCGGACAGACATGGCCCCCATTCTCTCCCACCTCGGCGGACCCCCGCTCCGGGCCCGGGCGTCGGCCACCGCCCCGACGACGGCGGCGAGCAGCGTCGTCGGGCGCGGAGGGATCCCGTCAAGGCTTGCGCCGGCACACCCGACGTCGCAGGGTGGGGGCACCCGTTCACCTCGCGTTCAGCCGACCGCCTTCCCCGGAGGACTCGCATCATGGCCCCCATCCCCCCGGACCCCCACGCCGATCACGCACCGGCGGTGGACGACATGCCGCTGGACACGACGGCCGCGCCGGACACCCTCGCCCCGGTGGACCCCGTGCCGCACGGGATGGCCGCGCACGTGCTGGAGCGCGAGGTCCGGCCGCTGATGGCGCGCTTCCCCGGCGTGGCCGACGAGGCGACGGCGCGTCAGGTCCTGTTCGACTCCTACGCCGAGCTCGCCGCGACGAGCCGCCACCCGGAGATGCTGCCGACCATCTCGGTGCAGCATGCCGCCTCGCGCCTGCGCGCCAGGGCGATCAACCAGGGCAGCATCGAGTCCCGCCACCCGCGTGTGCTGTTCGTCTGCCACGGCAACGCCGGCCGCTCGCAGATGGCCGCGGCCCTGCTCGAGAACCGCACCCACGGCGAGGTCAGGGCCCGCTCGGCCGGCACGGAGCCCGCCGGCGAGGTCATCTCCACCGCGTTCGAGGCGATGAACGAGATCGGCATCCCGCTGCACCACACGTACACCAAGGGCCTGGACCCGGACGTGCTCCGGGCCGCCGAGATCGTGGTGCTCTTCGACGGCGCGGATCCGTTCGAGATCCCCGAGGGCGCGCAGGTGCAGAAGTGGTCCGTGCCGTCGATCCGCGGCATGAGCCTCGAGCAGGTGCGCGGCGTGCGCGACGCCCTGGACCTGGAGGTCCGCGGCCTGATCGCCGATCTGGGCGAAGCCGCCACCCCGCTGCCGGAGGAGGGCACCCGCGTCGGCCGACCCCTTGACCTATACCCCCCTGGGGTATAGAACAGGGGGTATGAGCACGGACAGCACGACGACGGCGCCCGCCGCCGCCTCGCCCCTTCCGTCCGCCGCGGCGGACGCCTGCGACGGCCACCGGCCCCCGCACGAGGTGCACCGGGACAAGGCGAAGCACCTCGCTCGACTGCGCCGCATCGAGGGGCAGGTGCGCGGCCTCCACCGCATGGTGGACGAGGACGTGTACTGCATCGACGTCCTCACGCAGGTCGCCGCCGTCACGAAGGCGCTGCAGTCCCTCAGCCTGAACCTCACCTCGGAGCACCTGCGTCACTGCGTGGCGGAGGCCGCGGTGCAGGCCGAGGCGGAAGGCCGCACCGAGCTCATCGACGAGAAGGTCGCCGAGGCGACGGCCGCCCTCGGCCGCCTGCTGCGCTGACCGGCGCCGTCGCCCACCCACCACCGCACGAGGAGCACGAGATGACCACCACCGACCTGAAGATCACCGGCATGACTTGCGGCCACTGCGTCGCCTCCGTCCAGGAGGAGCTCGGCGAGATCGCCGGCGTCTCCGCCGTGGACGTGGACCTGAACTCCGGTGGCGTCTCCACCGCCACCGTCACCTCCGAGGCCCCCCTCGACCCCGCCGCCGCGCGCGCCGCCGTCGAGGAGGCCGGCTACACGCTGGTGGGGGCCTGACCCATGACCCACCCCGCCTCCTCCACCCCGGCCGGCCCGCAAACCGAGACCACCCGCCGCGTCGACCTGGACGTCACCGGCATGACCTGCGCCTCGTGCGTGGGTCGCGTCGAGCGCAAGCTGGGCAAGCTCGAGGGCGTCACGGCGTCCGTGAACCTGCCGCTCGAACAGGCCACCGTCACCGCGCCCGCCGGCGTGTCGGACGAGGAGCTCGTGGCCGCCGTCGAGAAGGCCGGGTACGGCGCCACGGTGCGCCGTCCCGCCCCGCCGGCCGGCCAGGCCGGGCACGCGGGACACGCGGGACACGCCGGGCACGCGCACACCTCCGACCACGGCGAGGGCCACGCCGCGGACCATGACGGCGTGGACCACCACGACCACATGGCCCACGGTCCGAGTGAGGACGTGCTCACGCCGCGCCTGATCGGCGCGGCGGTGCTGACGGTGCCGCTCGTGTTGATCTCCATGGTCCCGGCGCTGCAGTTCCCGCACTGGGGCTGGGTCGCGTTCGCCCTGGCGGCGCCCGTGGCGCTGTGGGCGGCGTGGCCGTTCCACTCGGCGGCGTTCCGCGCGGCCCGGCACGGCTCGTCCACGATGGACACCCTCGTGTCCGTGGGCGTGCTCGTCTCCTTCGTGTACTCGGCCGTGGAGCTGATCCTGGCGCCGGACATGACCGCCCACGTGGGCGGGACCATGGCGGAGATGGCCCACCACAGCCTGTACTTCGAGACGGCCGCGGTCATCACCACGTTCCTGCTGCTGGGCCGCTGGCTCGAGGCCCGCGCCAAGCGTGAGGCCGGCGCCGCGCTGCGCGCCCTCCTGGACCTGGGCGCGGCCCAGGCCACCCTCTACGACCCCGAGACCCACGCCGAGCGCACGGTGCCCGCCGAGTCCCTCGCGCCGGGCGACGTCGTGCTGATCCGCCCCGGCGAGAAGGTGCCCACGGACGCCGAGGTGCTCGAGGGCACCTCGGCCGTGGACGCTTCCCTGCTCACCGGCGAGTCCGTGCCCGTGGAGGTCGGCCCCGGGGACGCCCTCACCGGCGCCACCCTGAACACCTCGGGCCGGCTCGTGGCCCGCGCGACGCGGGTCGGCTCGGACACGACGCTCGCCCAGATGGGGCGGCTCGTCTCCGAGGCGCAGACCGGCAAGGCGCGCGTGGCCCGGTTGGCCGACCGCATCTCCGCCGTGTTCGTGCCGATCGTGCTCGGGATCGCCGTGCTGACCTTCGCGGTGTGGATGATCGTGACCGGCGACCTGCCGTCCGCGCTGCGCGCCGGCGTGGCCGTGCTCGTGATCGCGTGCCCGTGCGCCCTCGGCCTGGCGACCCCGGTCGGCCTGCTGGCCGGCACCGGCCGCGCCGCGCAGCTGGGCATCCTCATCCGCGGCCCCGAGGTGCTCGAGGACTCGCGCACCGTGGACACGATCGTGCTGGACAAGACCGGCACCGTGACCGAGGGCCGCATGGCGCTGGCGGACGTGCTCGTCCTCGACCCCGCTTTCGTGGCCGAAACGGGCGCCTCCCGGAGCGCTTTCGTTGACGAAACGGCGCCGGACCAGGCCGCCGACGTCCTGCTGACCCTGGCGGCCGCCGTCGAGCGCGGGTCCGAGCACCCGATCGCCCGCGCGATCGTGGCCGGCGCCGAGGAGCGCGGCCTGACCGTGCCCGGCGTGGCGGACTTCGCCTCCACGGCCGGCGGCGGCGTGTCCGGGCTGGTCGCCCTCCCCCACGACGACGGCGCCCTCGGCTCCGGCGCGCACGGCGCCGCCGGCCCGGATCCGGTCCGCGTGGCCGTCGGCCGCGGCTCCGTCCTCGAGACCGCCCTCGACGGCGGCATCCCCGCCGAGCACCGTGCCGCGTTCGAGGCGGCGGAGCAGGCCGGCGCCACGGCCGTGTGGGTCGCGGTCGGCGGCCGCGTGGCGGGCGTCCTGTCCGTGCGGGACACCGTGAAGGAGACCTCGGCGGACGCCATCGCCCGGCTCAAGGAGCTCGGCCTGCGCCCGCTGCTGGTGACCGGGGACAACGCCGCCGTCGCCACCCAGGTGGCGGCCGCCGTCGGGATCCCGGCCGAGGACGTGGTGGCCGGCGTGCGCCCCGAGGACAAGGTGGACGTGGTCCGCCGGCTCCAGTCCGAGGGTCACGTGGTGGCCATGGTCGGCGACGGCGTCAACGACGCCCCGGCCCTGGCTGCCGCGGACATGGGCATCGCGATGGGCTCCGGCACGGACGTGGCCCGCGAGGCCGCGCAGATCACCGTGATGGGCGACGACCTGCACCAGGTGGTCCAGGCGCTCGACCTGAGCCGCCGCACGCTGGGGATCATCCGGATGAACCTGTTCTGGGCGTTCGCCTACAACGTGCTCGGCATCCCGGTCGCGGCCCTGGGCCTGCTCAACCCGATGATCGCCGGCGGCGCGATGGCGGCCTCGAGCGTGCTCGTGGTGCTGAACTCGCTGCGGCTCACCCGCTACGCGCGGTGAGCCGGGGCGGGGCCGGCCGAGCCGGGTCCACCCCGGCCGGCCGGCCGGCCGGTCAGGGCAGGCATTCGCGGGAGTACTCGAGCCACTGCTCGAGCTCCCCGGACTCCTCCCAGAGCTGGTAGAGCTCGGAGCAGGAGGGCTCGCGGATGACCACGCCGATCAGCTCGCGCAGGGTCTCGATGTCCTCGTCCGAGAACTGGCCGATGAAGGCGGTGAGGTCCACCTCGTCCGCCTCCGCGTGCTCGAGCAGGGCCTCGAGGTCCGCGTGGTCCTCGTTCCGGGCGATCCGCACGAGCGCCCCGAGGGTGAGGAGTGCGGCGCCCTGGCTCGCGGTCAGGTGGCCCTCGTCCTCGTCGCGACGGAAGTTCTTGCGGAACTCGTCGAGGTCGAAGGTGCCGTCGAGGACCTCGTCCACGATGTCCAGCGCGGTGTCGTTCTGGAAGACGTTTCTGCCCCATGCGCCCATGACCTGACCCTAGGGCATGTCTGACAATCGTTTTGACCATGCGATCACAGCATTCAGGACCACAGCGGCCCTGTAGATGATCGCGTACTTGTCATACCGGGTCGCCAGGCCCCGCCACTGCTTCAGGTGCGCGTACTGGCGCTCGATGACGTTGCGGCCCTTGTAGGCGG
>NZ_JBVFVY010000017.1:0-52217 GCF_055522295.1 Micrococcus sp. CS26 | reverse complement strand
GCCCGCGGCGTCTGTCGGCCGGTGCGGTGCGCGGTCTTGCCGAGCGAGAGCAGGCCGCGGACGGGGGCGAACGTGTCGTTGCCGACCCGGCCGTCCCACACCAGGCCCCACAGCGCGGCCAGCACCGCGGGGCCGCGGGCCAGGTCGGCCGGGTCGCGGTGCGGGTCGGGGCCGACCGCCCGGCCTGCGCCACCCGCGTCGCCGCCCGCCGCCTGCACCGCCCGCACCCGCTCCACGAGCTGGGGGAAGAACCAGGCCCCGCCGCCGGCGAGCACCTCGAGCACGGCCGCGCGCAGGGCGGCGTCGGCCGGCGTCTCCTCCGCGGGCTCGGGCAGGCGCAGCGTGAGGTCCACGGCGTCGGCGGGGTGCAGGGCCACCCAGCCGTCGTTGCCGGTGGCCTCCCCGACGCCCGACCACACGTACTCGCCCGTGGCCAGCAGCTCGTCGAGCAGGGCGGGGGCGTAGTCCCGCACGCGGGCGGGCAGCACGAGGGATTCCCACGCGCTCGCGGGCAGGGGCGTGCCGGCCAGCTGGTCCAGGACGGTGGCCACCCCGTCCACGCCCTCGAGCGTGGCCGGCGGCCGCCAGGCCCCGTCGCGCCCCGTCCGCGGCCGCAGGTGCTGCCAGTCGGCGAGGAACCGGGCGTAGGCGGCCTGGTCCACCGGCTCGACCTCGGCGCGCAGCGCGGCGAGGGAGCGCATGCGGATCCGCCGCAGCACCTCGGCGTCGCACCACTCGGCGTCCAGGCCGGTGGCTCCGGGGGTGCCCTCCGGCCGGAACGCGCCCGTGCTCACGCGGCGCTCGGTGGCCAGGCGCTGCAGCACCGAGAGCACGACGGCGCCCCCCAGCCCCAGCGCAGCCCCCGCCTCGGCGGCGGTGAAGGGGCCGTGGGTGCGGGCGTAGCGGCCCACGAGGTCCCCGAGCGGGTCGTCGACCGGGTCGAGGAATGCGGTGGGCACTCCGTGCGGGATCGGCGTGCCGAGCGCGTCCCGCAGGCGGGCGGCGTCCTCGACGGCGGCGAACCGCTCGACCCCGTCCTGGCGCAGGCGGAACGCGCGGCCGGCGCGCTCGAGCTCCGCCAGCATCCCGGCGACGGCGTCCTCGTCCGCGGCCTCCTCCGCCTCCCCCTCGGCCCGTGTGCGCCGCGCGGCCTCGGCGACGGACAGCGGTCCCAGCAGGCGCAGCAGGTCCGCCACGCCCTCGACCCCGCGGGCGCGCCGGTCGGGCGCGAGCCGCTGCAGCTGGGCCTCGACCTCCGCGATGACCTCGGCGTCGAGCAGCTCGCGCAGCTCCTCCGTGCCCAGCAGCTCGGACAGCAGCGCGGGGTCGAGGGAGAGCGCGGCGGCGCGGCGCTCGGCCAGCGGGGAGTCGCCCTCGTAGATGAACTGGGCGATGTAGCCGAACAGGATGGACTGGCTGAACGGCGAGGGTGCCGTCGTCGTGACCTCCACGAGCCGGACGGCCCGTGAGGACACCCGCCCCGCGAGCTCCTTGAGCGCCGAGAGGTCGTAGACGTCCTGGAGCACCTCGCGCACGGTCTCCAGGATCACGGGGAACCGCGGGTGCTTCCGTGCCACGTCCAGCAGCTGCGCGGACCGCTGCCGCTGCTGCCACAGGGGGGTCCGCCGCCCGGGGTCACGGCGCGGCAGCAGCAGGGACCGGGCCGCGTTCTCCCGGAACCGGGCGGCGAACAGCGCGGACCCGCCGACCTCCGCCGTGACGATCTCGTCCAGCTCCTCGGCCGTGAACTCGAACAGCTCCGCGCCCGGCGGCTCCGCGTCCATCAGGGGGATGCGCAGCACGATCCCGTCGTCGGCCGCCATCGCCGCGCCCGAGCCGGTATCCAGCCCGTACCGCTGCGCCAGCCGCGCCCCCACCGCGAGCGCCCACGGGGCGTGCACCGCCATGCCGTAGGGGGAGTGCAGCACCACGCGCCAGTCGCCGAGCTCGTCCGTGAACCGCTCCACCACGAGCGTCTGCTCGGTGGGCAGCACCCCGGTGGCCTCGCGCTGGTCCTTCAGGTAGGCCAGGAGGTTGTCCTGCGCCCACGGGTCCAGGCCTGCGGCGGCCAGGCGGGTGCGGCCGGCCTCGGGGTCCGCGTCCAGCTCGCGGCGGAAGCGCCCGACGGCGTCGCCCAGCTCCGCCGGCCGGCCCGCGGCGTCGCCCCGCCAGAACGGGAGCTTGCCGGGCTGCCCGTAGGCGGGCAGCACCAGGACGCGGTCCGCGGTGATGTCCACGATGCGCCAGCTCGTGGCGCCCAGCAGGATGACGTCCCCCACGCGGGACTCGTAGACCATCTCCTCGTCGAGCTCGCCGACCCGGCGCCCGCCGGAGCGGGCCGAGCCCGCGGACGCGGTGCCCGCCGACTCGGCCGTGTCCCCGGCCGCCGCGCCGCCGGGGGTGCCGTCCGCGCCGCCGTCGGAGGCCAGGAACACCCCGAACAGGCCGCGGTCCGGGATGGTGCCGCCCGAGGTGACCGCCAGGCGCTGGGCGCCGGGGCGGGCGGCGAGCGTGCCGTTCTCCCGGTCCCACAGGATGCGCGGGCGCAGCTCGGCGAACTCGTCCGAGGGGTAGCGGCCGGCCAGCAGGTCGAGCACGGACTCGTAGGCGGAGAACGGCAGCGTGGCGAACGGCGCGGACCGGCGCACGAGGTCGAACCACCCCTGTGCGTCCAGGTCCGCGACGGCGACGGCGGCCACGGTCTGCTGGGCGAGGATGTCCAGCGGGTTGGCGGGGATCCGCAGCGACTCGATGCGCCCGGCCGTCATGCGCTCGGCCACGACGGCGGTGTCCACGAGGTCGCCCCGGTGCTTGGGGAAGAACACGCCCCGGGAGACCTCGCCCACCTGGTGGCCGGCACGGCCCACGCGCTGCAGACCGGAGGCCACCGAGGGCGGCGACTCCACCTGGATCACCTGGTCCACCGCGCCCATGTCGATGCCCAGCTCGAGCGAGCTCGTGGCCACGACGCAGCGGATCTGGCCGGTCTTCAGCGCCTCCTCGACGATGGCGCGCTGCTCCTTGGACACGGAGCCGTGGTGGGCGCGGGCGAAGTCGGAGACGGTGCCCGATCCGGTGCCGGTCTGCCCGGCCACCTGGGCGGGGCCGTGGAAGCCGGTCGGGTCCGGTGTGCGGAAGCCGGGGACGGCGTCCGGGTGCTCGGCCGCGGCGGCCGCCTCGGCGCGGGCCTCCCAGATCTCGTTGAGCCGACCGGTGAGGCGCTCGGCCAGGCGCCGGGAGTTGGCGAACACGAGCGTGGAACGCCGCTCGGCCACCAGGTCCACGATCCGCTCCTCGACGTGCGGCCAGATGGACCCGCCCGTCACCGCGCCCTCGTCGCCGAGCCCGCCCGTCGAGGAGCCGGGCCCCAGGTCGTGGGCTGCGGCGGGGGAGGAGAGGTCCGTCAGGTCCGGCACCGGCACCGTGACCGTCAGGTCCCAGCGCTTGGCCGAGGCGGGCCGCACCACCGTCACCGGCTGCGTGCCGCCGAGGAACCGGGCCACCTCGGCGGCCGGCTCGACCGTGGCGGACAGGCCGATCCGCTGCACCGGCGTGTCCAGCAGGGCGTCCAGGCGCTCGAGGGAGACGGCCAGGTGGGCGCCGCGCTTGGTCCCGGCCACGGCGTGCACCTCGTCCACGATCACCGTGCGGACCCCGGCCAGCGCCGCTCGGGCCTGCGAGGTGAGCATGAGGTACAGCGACTCGGGCGTGGTGATGAGGATGTCCGGCGGATCCTGCTGCAGGCGCCGCCGCTCGGCCGCCGGGGTGTCCCCGGAGCGCACACCCACCCGCACGCGCGGCACGGGCCTGCCCTGGTGCGCGGCGGTCTGCGTGATGCCCACCAGCGGGGCCCGCAGGTTCCGCTCCACATCCACGCCGAGCGCCTTCAGCGGCGAGACGTAGAGGACGCGGGTGGCCGCCGTCCCCTCGGTGGCGGGCTCGCGCACGAACGAGTCGAGCGCCCAGAGGAAGGAGGAGAGGGTCTTGCCCGAGCCGGTCGGCGCGATCACCAGCGCGTGCCGCCCCGAGGAGATCGCGTCCCACGCGCCGAGCTGGGCCGGCGTCGGGGCCTCGAACGCGCCCGTGAACCAGGCGCGCGTGGGCTCGGTGAACCGGCCCAGGACGACGTCGGCCGCGGGCGTGGCCGAGCCCGCTGCGGTCTCCGCGGGCCCGCTCATGCGTGGTGGTACGGTCGGCCGGCGGAGATCTCCTGGGCTCGGTAGACCTGCTCCGCCAGGATCAGCCGCACGAGCTGGTGCGGGAAGACGAGCGGGGACAGGGACCAGACGCGGTCCGCGCGGGCGTGGACCCGGGCGTCCACCCCGTACGCGCCTCCGATCACCATCGTCACCGGGGCGCCGACGTCGAACCGGCTCTGCAGGTGCCGCGCCAGACCCGGCGAGTCGAACGCCGTCCCCCGCTCGTCCAGCAGGATCAGGTGCTCGTCCGCGCCGACCGCGCCCAGGATCCGGTCCGACTCCTCCGTGCGCGCCGCCTCCTCCTGCCGCGCGGAGTGCGGCAGCAGACGCCACGAGAGGTCGTAGGGCTTCTTGAGGCGCCGCTCGTAGCGGTCGATCCCGTCGACGACCCACGCCTCATGCTTCTTGCCGATGGCCAGCACCCGAACAGACATGGCCCCATGATCGCACCGGCCGCGGACACGGTACGGGGGTCGGCCCCCGCCGCTCGGTTACGCTCGCCGGGGCGGGGTGCCTGGCTCCGCACCGGAAGGGGGCCCATGACGTCGACCGCACGGTCCCCGCGGGTGTCCCGCCGCGCCGCGCTCGGCCTCGGGGTCGGCGCCCTCGCGGTGGGCGGGGTGGCCGTCGTCACCGACCTGGCCGGCGCGACCGCCGGGCCGCTGGGCGCCAACGCGCCGGCCCTATACGGCATGCGCAGCTCCACCGGGCACACGTACGCGGCCCTGCCCGGGCGCGCCGGACGCATCGACGTGCACCGGCCGCCGGGCCAGGGCCCGTTCCCGGTCCTCGTGTGGAACGCGGGCTCCGGCTGGCGCAGCGATCGCGGCTACAGCGACGGTGTCGACGTCGCCCGCGGCCTGGTCCCGCACGGCTACGCCGTCGCCGCGTTCTCGGTGCGCAGCTCCAAACAGGGCACGTTCCCCGCCCAGGTGGAGGACGCGACGGCGGCGGTCCGCTGGGTGCGGCGCAACGCCCCGGGCCTGCAGCTGGACGCGGGGCGGGTGGCCGTGGCCGGCTCGTCGTCGGGCGGCTGGAACGCCCTCATGGCCGGCCTCACGGGCGGACAGGACCTGGACCGCGAGCAGGTGCCGCTGCCCGGCCGGGAGGTGCCCGACGGCGGCCACGCGATCCCGGAGGAGGACCGCGTCCACGCGATCGTGGACTTCTTCGGCCCCACGGACTTCCTGACGATGAACCGCCAGATGCTCCCGGGCGCGTGCGCGGACTACAACCGCGCGAACCGGCTGAAGCACTGCCACCTCGACGACCGCAGCACCAAGTCGGACATGCTGGGGGTGCCGGTCCTGGCCTCGGGCGGCCTGACCCGGCTGGCCTCCCCGATCGCGCACCTGCGCCCGGACTCGCCGCCCCTGCTGGTCGTCCACGGGCGCAAGGACGTCACGGTGCCGTGGGGGCAGAGCCTCGAGCTGTACCGGGCCGCCGAGGCCGCCGGACTGCGCACCGCGTTCTACTCGGTGGCCGAGGGTGGCCACGACCTGGGCATGATGACCGCGAAGACCCGCAGCGCGGAGGTGCTCCGCAACGGTGTGCCGGCCAGCGCCGTGCACGCCTCCATCTCGTGGTCCGCGGTGGCCTCGTTCCTGGACGCCGTCCTGCCGCGCTGAGGCGGCGGCCGGACCCGCCCCGGCATGGCGAAAGCCCGGGAGCGCAGGGCTCCCGGGCTTCACATCTGGCGGTGACGGTGGGATTTGAACCCACGGTACGGGGTTACCGTACACAGCATTTCGAGTGCTGCACCTTCGGCCGCTCGGACACGTCACCAGACCAGAACACCCTACCCGAGCCGTGGCGGCGCGCCCAAACCGGCCGCCCGCCGTCGTCGGGCACGGGCGCGTTCAGTCGCGCTGGGCGGCGAAGAACCCCCGCAGCAGCGCCGCGCTCTCCTCGGAACGGACGCCGGCGCGGACCTGCACCTGGTGGTTGAAGCGGGGGTCGCGGACCACGTCCAGCACCGAGCCGCACGCGCCCGCCTTCGGGTCCCACGCCCCGAATACGACGCGCGGGATGCGGGCCAGCAGCAGCGCACCGGCGCACATGGGGCAGGGCTCGAGGGTCACCACGAGGGTGCAGTCCGTCAGGCGCCAGCCGTCGCCCGCCCCGGCGGCGGCCCGCAGCTCCGCCCCGCGGCGCAGAGCGAGGACCTCGGCGTGGGCGGTGGGGTCGTGGTGCTGCTCGCGCTCGTTCCCGACGACGGCCAGGACGGTCCCGTCGCCGGCCACGAGGGCGGCACCGATCGGCACGTCGCCGGCCGCTCCGGCCGCGCGGGCGGCCCGGAGGGCCAGGCCCATCCACACGTGCTCCTGCTCGGCCGTGGGCGCGGGGGAGGGGACGGGGGCGGACACGCGGCCAGCCTAGCGGCGGTGTCGGCGCCCCCGCGGGCACGGGGACGGGCGGAGGGGCACGCGTGGGCGGTACCGTGGGCGCCATGCGCGTCCACATCGTCGACCACCCGCTCGTGGCCCACAAGCTCAGCGTCCTGCGGGACAAGAAGACCCCGTCCATGATCTTCCGGCAGCTCACGGAGGAGCTCGTGATGCTGCTCGCCTACGAGGCGACGCGCGACGTGGCCATGGAGGAGGTGCGGATCGAGACCCCGGTGACCGCGACCACCGGCTTCCGCCTGGCCCGCCCGCGTCCGCTGGTCGTGCCGATCCTGCGCGCGGGACTCGGGATGCTGGAGGGGATGACCAAGATGGCGCCGTCCGCCGAGGTCGGGTTCCTCGGCATGGCCCGCAACGAGGAGACGCTGGACATCGTCACCTACGCGGAGCGGCTGCCGGCCGACCTGTCCGGGCGTCACGTGTTCGTCCTGGACCCCATGCTGGCCACGGGAGGCACGCTGATCGAGGCCATCCGCTTCCTCTACCAGCGCGGCGCGGCGCGGGTCACCTGCCTCTGCCTGCTCGGAGCGCCCGAGGGCATCGAGCGGTTGGAGGCCTCGCTGGGCGACGTCGAGGTGGACCTGTACCTGGCCGCCGTCGACGAGCGCCTGGACGAGCGGTCCTACATCGTCCCCGGCCTCGGTGACGCCGGCGACCGGCTCTACGGCCTGGCGGAATGACCTGATCGGACCTCCGCGTCCGCCGCGAGACGACCACGGTCCCCGCCCCCACCGGGCGGGGACCGTGGTCGTCTCACGGGAGCGTCTCCGGCGGGGACGTCAAGCGGAGCCGCGAATGTGTCGTCCATTTAGTGGACGTCATGGCCCGCTGTGACCCGTCATCATCGCGTCATATGGAATGCCTGGAAGTCGCCTGCATAAATATTCCGCATAATCACTCGTCCTGTGGCGCGTCCTGCCGTGTTGAACAATGAAAGAGTCACGCGGGCGAGCCGACCGTCCTCGCGACGCTATTCCGATCCGCGAATAGTGATGTTGAGCACATTCAGGACTCTTCTTCTCAAATAATGAGACAAAAGTGCGAACGTTACTTGCCAGTCCCCTCGGTGAAGTCACATTCTTGTCATGTGACGCCTCGTCCGCCGCACCGACCGAGCGGTGGAGGGGCCATGAGCCGAAAGAGGAGTGGTGGCCATGGGTCAGTCCGCCGGATACGTGCACATCTCCGTCCGCAACGCGCAGCGCCGGGCCGACGGCATGTCCCGCCGAGGCCAGGCCCGCGCAGGCCTGCGCCTGGCCGGTGGCACCGACGCCCCCGACTCCCAGACGGCGCCGACGCCGGTCCTGGCGCCGAACGGCATCCCGGGTCCCCAGGCGGTGGCCCGGGAGAACGAGGCCCGTGGGTTCGTCATCTACGTGGGCATGGACGAGCTGGCCGCCTCGGCCGCCGGCACCTCCCTCACGCGGCTGGCCAATGAGCTGCGCCACTACGTGGAGTCCCTCGTCCCCGGGGCGGAGTCGCACGCCGCCGTCGCCCTGGCCCCCGCCGGCGCGGAGGGCCGCGACATCGAGGTCGTGCGCCAGGTGCTCGGCGACCCGACCGTGCAGGGCGGCACCCGTCCCGACCTGGCGCAGGCGCCGGCCCCCGTGTCCACGCGCCAGCCCGGTGTGCTGATCGACCTGTCCCGGCGCGAGGTGCAGCTGGACGGTGAGTCGCTGAACCTCACCTTCAAGGAGTTCGAGCTCCTGAACTACCTCGTGGAGAACGGCGAGCGCACCGTCGGCCGCGAGGAGCTGCTCGACGCCCTGTGGCGCAACGCCGACGAGGTGCCCAACGAGCGCACCATCGACGTGCACATCCGCCGCCTGCGCGCCAAGCTCGGCCGCCTCGCGAACACCGTGCGCACCGTGCGCGGCCAGGGCTACCGCTTCTACCGCCACCCCGAGGTGGTCGTGTGGGCGGCGCCGGAGTACAGCATCTGACCCGCGCCCGCCCGTGTCCGACGACGGCCCCCGCTCACCCGAGCGGGGGCCGTCGCCGTAGCCTGGCCGCATGAGCACCGCCGACGCGAAGACCCTGATCGTCCTCCGGCACGCCAAGGCCGGCTGGCCCGACGCGGCCGACGACCATGCCCGCCCGCTCGCCGAGCGAGGCCACGCCCAGGCGCCCGCCGCCGGCGACTGGCTCCGCGAGCACGACCTCGTCCCGGACGCCGTCGTGTGCTCCGATGCGCTGCGCACCCGTCAGACGTGCGTGTGGGTGTGCGAGCGCCTGGGCGAGCTGGCACCCACGCCCTACCTGGACCCGCGGCTCTACGGCGCCGACGCGGCGCGGGCCCTGGCCGTCGTCAACGAGACGGAGGAGACCACGCGACGGCTGCTGGTGGTGGGCCACATGCCGTGGGTGCAGGAGCTGGGCATGCGGCTGATGAGCCTGGACTCGGACCAGGACGCGGCGCTGCGCATGAGCGAGCACTACCCGACGCTCGGGATGCAGGTGTTCCGGGTGGAGAAGCCGTGGGCCGAGCTCGACGGCCGCGACGCCGCCCTGACGCACTTCGTGGTTCCGGGGCGCTGACCTCCGCGGCGGCGCGCGTGGCAGAGGCGCGCCGACATGACGAAGGCCCCGCTCCAGCAGGAGCGGGGCCTTCCGATCGTGCGCCCAAAGGGATTCGAACCCCTGACCTTCTGTTCCGTAGACAGACGCTCTATCCAGCTGAGCTATGGGCGCATCATCCGATCCGCCGGAGCGGCTCGAACTCGTAGAACACTACAGGACCTCTCCGGCGAAGTGCAAATCGACGGTCTGCGGTGGTCTGAGTCGGGGGTGTGGCGGGGGCGCGGCCATGATAGCCGGGCTCGGGTACCATGGCAGGACCGTGCGGCCACAACGATGTGGTGCGCGCTTCGGCGGTGCACGCATCGGAGTGGACGGGACGGAACGGCCCCGGACCCCAATGGGAGGACTCTCCACCATGGCTGACAACGCCACCACCTCGTTCGCGGATCGCGCCCTGGCGGACGCGCCCACGGACTACGCCCAGCTGCGCGAGTGGGTCGCTCAGATCGCAGAGCTGACGCAGCCGGACTCCGTCCAGTGGGTCGACGGCTCCGAGGAGGAGCGCGACCGTCTCGCGGACGAGCTCGTGGCGGCGGGCACCCTGACCCGCCTGGCCGAGGACAAGTTCCCCCACTCCTTCGCCGCGTTCTCCGATCCCGCCGACGTCGCCCGTGTGGAGGACCGCACCTTCATCTGCTCCGAGAAGGAGGAGGACGCCGGCTTCACCAACAACTGGATGGACCCGGCGAAGATGCACGGGATCCTCGACGACGCGTTCACCGGCGCCATGCGCGGCCGCACCATGTACGTGATCCCGTTCGTGATGGGCCACCTCGACGCCGAGGACCCGAAGTACGGCGTGGAGATCACCGACTCCGCCTACGTGGTCCTGTCGATGCGCATCATGGCCCGCATCGGCCAGGACGTGCTGGACAAGATGTCCCGCGAGCAGGCCTTCTACGTGCCGGCCGTGCACTCCGTGGGCGCCCCGCTGGAGCCGGGCGAGCAGGACGTGCCGTGGCCGTGCAACGAGACCAAGTGGATCGTGCACTTCCCCGAGGAGCGCTCCATCTGGTCCTTCGGCTCCGGCTACGGCGGCAACGCCCTGCTCGGCAAGAAGTGCTACGCGCTGCGCATCGCCTCCGTGATGGCCCGGGACGAGGCCTGGCTCGCCGAGCACATGCTGATCCTCAAGCTGACCAACCCCGAGGGCCGGTCCTACCACATCACCGGCGCCTTCCCCTCGGCCTGCGGCAAGACCAACCTCGCCCTCATCGACCCCACGATCGAGGGCTGGAAGGCCGAGACCCTGGGCGACGACATCACCTGGATCCGCGCCGGCAAGGACGGCGAGTTCCGCGTGATCAACCCGGAGACCGGCTACTTCGGCGTCGCCCCCGGCACCGGCTGGTCCACCAACCCGAACGCCATGCGCGCGATCTCCAAGGGCAACTCCATCTTCACCAACGTCGCCCTCACCGACGACGGCGGCGTGTGGTGGGAGGGCATGACGGACGAGGTCCCCGAGCACCTCACCGACTGGCGCGGCAACGACTGGACGCCCGAGTCCGGCACCCCGGCCGCCCACCCGAACTCCCGGTTCTGCACGCCCATCGAGCAGACGGACATGCTGGCCGACGAGTACCGCGACCCGCGGGGCGTGAAGCTGGACGCCATCCTGTTCGGCGGCCGCCGCAAGACCACCGTGCCGCTGGTGACCGAGGCCTTCGACTGGGAGGACGGCATCCTCAAGGGCGCCACCCTCTCCTCGGAGACCACCGCGGCCGCCGCCGGTGCCGTGGGCGTCGTGCGCCGCGACCCGATGGCCATGCTGCCGTTCCTCGGCTACGACGCCGGTGACTACCTGGCCCACTGGGTCAGGGAGTCCGGCAAGGCCGACCCGGAGAAGCTGCCGCGCATCTACCTGGTCAACTGGTTCCGCCGCAACCGCGACGGCGGCTTCGCCTGGCCCGGCTTCGGCGAGAACTCCCGCGTCCTGAAGTGGGTCGTGGAGCGCCTCGAGGGCAAGGCCGAGGCCGAGGAGACCCCGATCGGCCTCGTGCCGGCCGCGGGCTCGCTCGACCTGTCCGGCATCGAGGTGTCGGCCGAGGACCTCGAGGACGCCCTCAAGGTCGACGCCGCGGAATGGGCCGAGGAGAACGAGCTCATCGAGCAGTGGCTCGGCCGGTTCGGCGAGTCCCTGCCGCAGGCCATCCGCGACCGCTTCGAGGCGCAGAAGCAGCGCTTCGCGCAGGCCTGAGCCCCGCCGGAACGCGGAACGGCCCGCACCCCGTGAGGGGTGCGGGCCGTTCCGCGTTCCGGGGCCGGATCAGGCGGCGAGCCAGAGGTCCGGGCCGAAGATCTCGTAGCGGATGGACGTCGCGGGCACGCCGGCGTCGATCAGCTTCGAGCGGGTGGACTGCATGAACGCGAGCGGGCCGCACAGGATGTAGTGCCCGTCGCGGGGCAGTTCGACGTCGTCGAAGTGCATCACACCCTCGACGGTCGTGACGCCCTCGGGGTCCTGCTCGGGTCGCACCCCGAGGAAGAGGCGGGCGTCGCCGTGCGGCAGCGCCGCCAGGGACTCCGTCACCTGTTCGCGCAGGGCCACCGCCTCCCAGGACGCGTCGCCGTGGAAGAAGAGGACCTGGCGGTCCGAGCCCTGCTGGGCGAGCGCGTCCAGGATCGCGGCGGCCGGGGTGATGCCGATGCCGGCGGTCGCCAGGACCAGGGGAGCGGAGGAGTCCTCGTCCTCGAGGGTGATGTCGCCGTAGGGGTTGGACAGCTCGATGACGTCGCCGACCTCCACGTTCTGGATGAGCATGGGCGAGACCTCGCCGCCCTCGTCCAGCTTCACGGTGATGACACGTTCGGTGGTGGACTCGGCCTTCTCGGAGAGGGAGTACTGGCGGCACTGGCGCATGCCGTCCTCGACCTTCAGGCGCACGGACACGTAGCCACCGGCCCTGCCGCGGGACTGCGGGGTGTCGTCGGCCGGCTCGAAGCGGAAGGTGACGGCCGCGTTGCCGGTGGGCTCCTTCGCGACGACCCTCCAGTCCGTCCACATCCTGTCGTTGGCCTGCTGGGAGTAGAGGCCCTTCTCGATCTTGATGAGGGCGTCGGCCATGAGCCAGTAGACCTCGGTCCAGGCGTCGGCCACCGCGGGCGTGACGGCGTCGCCGAGCACCTCGCCGATGGCCCAGAAGAGGTTCTCGTAGACGATCGGGTACTGCTCCTCGACGATGCCGAGGGCGGTGTGCTTGTGGGCGATGCGGGACAGGACGGCCTCGGGCAGGGTGCCCGGGTTCTCGAGCAGGTGCACCGCGAACTTCACGATCGAGCCGGCGAGGGCCTGGGCCTGCTCGCCGTTGCGCTGGTTGGCGCGGGAGAAGACGCCGTCGAGGAGCTCGGGGTGGGCCTCGAACATGTGGGCGTAGAACAGGGGCGTGATCTCCGGCATGTGCTCGGCGACGACGGCGGCGGTGGCCTCGATGACGGGGCGGGACTTCTCGGACAGCACGGGGGTCTCCGTCTCCTCGGTGGGGAATCTTGCGCTGATTTTGCCAGATTACACCCGGCCGTCGCCGTCGGGAACTCGCCCCCCGGCCCGTTCCGTCAGTGCGCCACGGGGATCTCCGGCAGGCCCAGCAGCACGGGCCCGCCGACAGGCCCAGCGCTCACCAGATCCCGGATCCGCACGGTGTCGAGCTCGGCGAGGAAGGCCTCGCGTGCGCGGTGCAGGGCGCCGCGCAGGCGGCAGTCGCCGGCGTAGGGGCACGCCACCCCGGAGTCGCGCCCGGCGCAGTCGATCACCTCGTCGCGGCTGCTCAGCGAGCGCACGAGCTCGCCCACACGCTGGTCCAGACCGGCCGCGGCGATCATGGCCCCGCCGTGCCGACCGCGCAGCACCTCGATGGTCCCGCGGCGACGCAGCTCGGCGACCGCCTTGATCACGTGGTTGTAGGGCACCTGGATCCGGTCCGCGATCTGCTGGCTGGTGAGCCGTTCCCCCTCGGCCGCCGCGAGCGTCATCAGCACGCGCAGGCAGACGTCGGTGTAGGTGCTCAGCTTCATTCCTCCATCATCCCACCGGTGCACGGCGCCGCCGCGCCTGCGGTGTCCGGGCCGGTTGGCATACTGACGCCATGGACGCCACCTCGCACCCCGACGCCGCCCCCCGCCTCCCCGAGACCTCCGCGCCGGGGGGCGACGCCGCGCTGCACGAGGAGGCCCTGGCCGTCCTGCGTCGGCTCGTGGACCGGCCGGACGCGCGATTCAAGGACGGGCAGTTCGAGGCGATCGAGGCGCTCGTGGCCCACCGCCGCCGCGCCCTGGTGGTGCAGCGCACCGGCTGGGGCAAGTCCGCCGTGTACTTCGTGGCCTCCCTCCTGCTGCGCGCCCGCGGCGCAGGGCCCACGCTGATCGTCTCCCCGCTGCTCGCGCTCATGCGGGACCAGGTCGCAGCCGCCGCCCGGGCGGGCGTGCGCGCGGTGTCCGTGAGCTCGGCGAACGCCACGGAGTGGGACGAGGTCCGGGCCCGGCTCGCGGCGGACGAGGTGGACGTGCTGCTGATCTCGCCCGAGCGCCTCACGAACCCCCGGTTCCGGGACGAGCAGCTGCCGGACCTCGTGGCGCGCATGGGCCTGCTCGTGGTGGACGAGGCCCACTGCATCTCCGACTGGGGCCACGACTTCCGGCCGGACTACCGCCGCATCCGGGACCTGATCGGGCTGCTTCCCGCCGAGGGGAGGCGCGCGGTGCCCGTGCTGGCCACCACCGCCACGGCCAACGCCCGTGTGGTGGCGGATGTGGTGGAGCAGCTCGGCGTCGCCTCCGAGCGGGACGTGTTCGTTCTCCGCGGCCCCCTGGCCCGCGCCTCGCTGCGCCTGGGCGTGCTGCGCATGCCCAGCCCGGCCGCGCGCCTGGCCTGGCTCATCGACCACCTCGGGGACCTGCCGGGCTCCGGGATCGTCTACGCCCTCACCGTCTCCGCCGCCGAGGACACGGCGCGCGCCCTGCGCGAGGCGGGGCACGAGGTGGTCGCCTACACGGGCCGCACGGACCCGGAGCGGCGCGCCGAGATCGAGGAGGACCTCAAGGCCAACCGGGTGAAGGCCGTCGTGGCCACCTCGGCGCTCGGCATGGGCTTCGACAAGCCGGACCTGACGTTCGTGGTGCACTTCGGTGCGCCGGGCTCGCCCGTGGCGTACTACCAGCAGGTCGGCCGCGCCGGCCGCGGGACGGACCACGCGGACGTGCTCCTGCTGCCCGGGCCCGAGGACCGTCGCATCTGGGAGTACTTCGCCACCGCCTCCATGCCGGACGAGGAGCAGGCGCGCGCCGTGCTGGGGGCGCTCGCGGACCACGGCGGGGCCCTCTCCGTGGCGGCGCTCGAGCCGGCCGTGCGGATCAAGCGCACCACCCTGGAGCTGCTGCTCAAGGTCCTCGCCGTGGACGGGGCGGTCGAGCGGGTGGGCGGCGGCTGGCGCGCCACCGGGCGGGAATGGACGTACGACGCCGAGCGGTACGCCCGCGTGGCCGAGGCCCGCCGGGCCGAGGAGCGGCTCATGCTCGACTACCAGACCACGGACCGGTGCCGCATGGAGTTCCTGGCCCGCACCCTGGACGACCCCACCGCCGCGCCGTGCGGCCGCTGCGACGTCTGTGCCGGCCCCTGGTACCCGACGGGATCGGACGGGGCGGCGCGGGAGCGCGCGGAGGCCGCCCTGCGCCGCACCGGCGTGCCGATCGAGCCCCGTCGCATGTGGCCCTCGGGCATGGACCGGCTGGGCGTGCCCGTGAAGGGGCGCATCGCGCCCGAGTCACAGGCCGAGGAGGGTCGCGCGCTCGCCCGCCTGACGGACCTCGGGTGGGGCACCGTCCTGCGGGACCTGCTGGACCGGGAGGACGCCCCGGTGCCGGAGGATGTCCTGCGGGGCGCCGTCGACGTCCTGGCCGGCTGGGGGTGGCGGACGCGGCCGATCGCCGTCGTCGCGATGCCCTCGCGCACCCGCCCGCAGCTGGTGGGGTCGTTCGCCGAGGGGATCGCCCGGATCGGCCGGCTGCCGTTCCTCGGCTCGCTCGAGCACGCGCGCGGCGGCCCCACGGCCGGGCCGGGCGGCAACAGCGCCTACCGGCTCGGGTCCGTGTACGGCCGGTTCGCCGTCCCCGAGGCGATGGCGCAGATGCTGCGCACCGCCCCGGACGCCGGCCGCCACGGCCCCGTGCTGCTGGTCGACGACCTCGTCGACTCGCGGTGGTCGCTCGCCGAGGCTGCGCGGGTGCTGCGCGAGGCCGGCGCCCAGGGGGTGCTGCCGCTCGTCCTGGCCCAGGCCGGATGAGCCGCCGAGGTCAGCGCTCCGCGCGGACGATCGCCAGCACGGCGTCTCGGAGCGCCTCCATGGTGGCGGCCGTGCGGGCCTCGCCGTTGTAGCGCAGGAACGGCTCCGTGTTGGACGGGCGGAGGTTGAACCACCACGTGCCGTCCTGGGCGGCGACCGTGGTGCCGTCCATGCGGGTCACCGTGGTGGCCACCCCGGCGAAGTCCTCGTGCACGGCCTGGCCCTCGCCGACGCCCTCGCCCACGGCGGGGGCGAACTGCGCCACCACCGCGGCCACGGCGGCGTCCTTGTCCGCGACCTGCGAGTTGATCTCTCCGGAGGCCACGTACGGCTCGTACTCCTCGGCCAGCTCGGACAGCGGCTGCTCCTGGCCGCCCAGGGCCGCCAGCACGTGCATGGCCGCGAGCATGCCGGTGTCCGCGTTGAAGAAGTCGCGGAAGTAGTAGTGCGCGGAGTGTTCGCCGCCGAAGACGGCGGACTCGGCGGCCATGACCGCCTTGATGAAGGAGTGGCCCACGCGGGTCTCCACGGCCCGGCCCCCGTCGGCCGCCACGAGCTCGGGGACGGCGCGGGAGGTGATCAGGTTGTGGATGACCACGGGGGTCTGCTCGCCGTCGGCCTTCGCGCGGGCGATCTCGCGGCGGGCCACCAGGGCGGTGACCGCGGAGGGGGAGACCGGGGCGCCCTGCTCGTCGATCACGAAGCAGCGGTCGGCGTCGCCGTCGAAGGCCAGGCCGATGTCCGCGCCGTGCTCCACGACGGCGGCCTGCAGGTCCCGCAGGTTCTCCGGTTCCAGCGGGTTGGCCGGGTGGTTCGGGAAGGTGCCGTCCAGCTCGAAGTAGAGCGGCTCGATCTCCAGCGGCAGGGCGGCCAGCTCGGCGTCGCCGAGGACGGCCGGGGTGGTCTTGCCCGCCATGCCGTTGCCCGCGTCCACCACGACCTTCAGGCGGCGCACCCCCGTCAGGTCCACGAGCGAGCGCAGGTATGCGGCGTAGCCGGGGAGGATGTCCTCCTCCGTCACGGTGCCGGCGGTCTCGGCGGCGGGGATCTCACCGGCGTCGAGGTAGGCCTGGGCCGCGTCGCGGATCTCGAACAGCCCGGTGTCCGAGGAGACCGGCACGGCGCCGGCCTGGGCCATCTTCATGCCGTTGTACTCGGCCGGGTTGTGCGAGGCGGTGAACACCACGCCCGCGGCCTGCTTCACGCCCGCCGCGTAGTAGAGCATGTCCGTGGAGATCAGCCCCAGGGTGACGACGTCGGCGCCGCGGCGCGTGGCACCCTCGGCGAAGGCCGTCATGAACGCGGGCGAGGAGGGGCGCATGTCCCCGCCGACCAGCACGGTGTGACCGGCCAGGCCCAGCACGTCCACGAAGGCCGCGCCCACCGCGCGGACGCTCTCCGCCGTGATGGACTCGCCCACGATGCCGCGGACGTCGTACGCCTTGAAGGAGTCGTGCAGGTCGAGGGAGGGGGTCGAGGTAGTCACCCGACCGATCGTAGTGGACAGCCTGGATACAGTGAGGGCGTGCCCCCGACCACTCCGCCCCCGAGCGCGGGGCCCCCGGCCGTCCCGCCGTCGGGACCCGCGCCGGCCGCTCCCGGGGAGCCCGCGTACCGCAGGCTGCTGATCGGGCTGTTCCTGGCGGGGGTGGCCACGTTCGCCCAGCTCTACTCCCCGCAGGGCCTGCTGCCGCTGGTCAGCGACGACCTGGGCGTCCCCGCGGACCGTGCCGCCCTGCTCGTCTCCGCCAGCACACTCGGCCTCGCCCTGTCGGTGGTGCCGTGGTCCGTGGCCGGGGACCGGTGGGGCCGCCGACGCGCCATGGTGGTCTCGATGGTCTCCGCCAGTGCGTGCGCGCTCACGGGCGTCCTCGCACCCACGTTCGAGGCCATGCTGGGCCTGCGCCTGCTCGAGGGCATGGCGCACGGGGGCGTCGCGGGACTCGCCGTGGCGCTGCTGGCGGAGGAGGTGGTCCCGCACGCGGTCGCGGCTGCCGCCGGCACCTACATCGCCGGCACCACCCTCGGCGGGCTCTCCGGCCGGCTCCTCGCCCTGCCCGTCGCGGAGGCGTCCTCGTGGCGCGGCGGGATGCTGGCCGTCACCGTGGTCGGGGTGCTGTGCACCGTTGGGTTCCTGGCGATCACGCCGCGCGCCCGACGTTTCACGCCGTCGCCCACCTCCCCGGCGACGCTCGTGCGCATCGTGCGCGGCCACCTGCGCTCGCCGGAGCTCGTCGCCGTCTACCTGCAGGGGGCGCTGCTGATGGGTGGGTTCGTGGCGCTGTACAACTTCGTGGGGTACCGCCTGCTCGACCCGCCGTTCTCCTGGACGCCGACGGCGGCCGGCCTCGTCTTCCTCGCCTATCTCGCGGGCACGTGGTCGTCGCCGCGCGCGGGTCGGCTGGCCGCGCGGGTGGGCCGGCTGCCCGTCCTGGCCGGTGCGACGGCGGCCATGGCGGCAGGCGTCGCCCTCACGTCGGTCCCGCATCCGGCGGTGCTGGTGCCCGCCCTCGTGCTCGTGACGGGCGCGTTCTTCGCCGCCCACGCCGTGGCCTCCGCGTGGTCTGGGACGGCCGCCCCCACGGGCCGCGCCCAGTCGACCTCCCTGTACAACTTCGCGTACTACGCCGGCTCGAGTCTCTTCGGCTGGCTGGGCGGCGTGTTCCACGAGTCCCACGGGTGGCCGGGGACGGTGCTGATGGTCCTGGCCCTGGTGCTGACCGCCCTGGCGAGCGCCGTCGTCGTGCTGCGCGGGCGCGGGACGGCCCCGGCGCGCTGAGCCGGGGCCGTCGTGGGGGCGGGTGTCAGCGGGCCGACCCGCGGGTCACCAGCCGAGGGCCTCGGCATCCGTGCCGGTGGCGGACCGGGCCTGGTCGCGCCAGGCGGCGAGGACCTCCGGGTCCTGCAGCTCGAGCCACGCGATCATCTGCTGGTAGGTCACGCAGTAGGTGTCCTCCTCGACGCAGACCTCGCGCATGACCTTCTCCACAGCCGGGTTGAACGCGTTGAGACCCCAGTCGTTGAAGTGGTTGCCGAAGACCAGCGGGGCGCGGTTGCCCGCGAACGCCGAGTCGTACATGTAGCGGTAGGTGCGGTACTGGAAGTCGGTGAGTCGGGCGACGTCCTCCGGGATGTCCTTGCCGCCGTTGCCGGAGATCCAGAAGTTGTAGTCCATCGCCATCACGAACGGGCTGGCCGCGTCCTTCTCGGCGAGCACGGGGGACCAGGTCATCGGCATCTCGAACTCCCAGATCCCGTCCTCCTGGTAGGGCCAGGCGACGCCGGAGGCGGCCGCGGCACGCGACGTGTCGTACTCGAGTCCGTTGTCCTTCCACATCGGGACGAGCTGGTCCCACTCCCCGTCGAGGCAGGGCAGACGTCCTCCCTTGACGTCCTCGGGGGTGACCTCCAGCGCCGGCAGGGAGCTGCCCGGGTTGTAGGTGCCGGGGTCGGAGAGGATGTCCGTGAACGAGCCGTACTCCTGCTCCCATTCGGCCGTGGACCACTGGTCTGCGCCGTACCTCGTGGGCGCGCACAGGTGGCCCGCGTAGTGGGTGCCGATCTCGTGGCCGGCGGCGTGGGCCGTGTTGATGTTCTCGATGCGCTGCGCCACCTCGGCCTCGTCGCCGCCGAACTCCGTGCCCACGTAGCCGGGCTCGTTGCCGGGCGCCGTGTAGTTCTCCCGATTGGCGGTCTCGATGAGGTTGATCGCGGACTGGAACACCGTGAACTTCGCGTCGGAGTCCGCGGCCGCGTCCAGGAAGGTCTTCCAGCGCGCGTCCTGACGGCCGCCGTCGAAGGAGAAGAGGACGAACTGCGGCGGGCGTTCCTCCGCCGTGAAGGCCCGCATCGGCACGCCCTCATGGGAGCGGGCGGACGGGCGGGGGAAGGACATGCGGTCTCCTGGCTCGGTCGAGTGGCGGGCGGAGTGTCTCCTCCATGGCCGCCGTGTCCAGACACGGAGGACTCCGCATTCCACCGTAGGCGAGGCCCTCGGTGGCTCTGGGGCCCTGGCAGAACTGTGACTAGGTTGTGATGTGGCGCCGCGGCCGTCGGCATGGCCCTCGCGGGCCACACCTAGACTGGAGGCATGGAATATCTCGTCCCTGTCCTCGCGGTGGTCGTCATCGGCGCCCTCGCGTTCGCCGCCGCCCGGTGGATGTCGGCCGGTCGAGCGCGTCAGGCGGCGGATCAGCGCACGCCGTCCGGTCGCGGGCTGGACATCGGACCGGAGCGGGCGCGTGTGGCGGCGGGGCTGCTGGACGAGGACGCCCATCGGCGCGTGTACGGGCACATCGCCCAGAGCCGCGTGATGGAGGCCGTGCGCGACTACCGCGCCCACACGGGACGCGGCCTGAAGGACGCCGTCATGGACGTGCAGTCCCTCGCCGTGCATCCGCAGGTCTACTCCGAGCCGGTGCAGGAACCGGACGCCACGTCCGCCGGAGTCGCGGGGCCCGTTCCCGACGACCATGGAGAGCCCCACCGGGACGACGCGGTCCCGGCCGAGACCCCCGGGCCGAAGCGGCCCGGACAGGATTTGAGCGGGCGGAGGGAGCCGGACGCCCAGACGACCGAACGCGAGACCTCTGACGCTGTGGCCGAGGACGACGCCCAGCAGGACACCGACCACGCCTCAGCTGCGCCGCGTCCGACGGCGACGCCCGCCGATGAGCTGACCACCCTGACCGTCCCGGCCGAGTGGACCGCCGCCCCCGCCGAGGAGGAGCTCCCCTTCGAGGTCGAGGTGATGCGGGGGACGGACTCCGTCCGCCTCTCCTCGCAGGACCTGCCGCCGTGGCTGCGCGACCAGCTCTCCGCCATGGTGCGGGACGGCAACCTCGAGTCCGCCGCCGTCCAGCTGTCCAGCCACTCGGAGCTCTCCGTCCCGGAGGCGTACGAGCTGCTGCGCCGCATGCGGGAGCGCCGCGGGGAGGGCTAGTCACCGGCCGGTCGGCATGTCAGGTCGCCGCGCGCAGACGCGAAGAGGGCCGGAATCGCGTGGATTCCGGCCCTCTCTCGCGGAGACGGGGGGATTTGAACCCCCGGCCCAACTTTCGTCGAGCCCTTCATTAGCAGTGAAGTCCATTCGGCCGCTCTGGCACGTCTCCTCCATCCGGCGCGCCTCGCACGGGGCGACGCGCGGTCAGACCGGTTCAGTTTAGCGCGCCAGGCCAGGGCAGGGCAAAGGAGCGGCGTGCTCACGGACGGATCACCATCGCGCACGAGCGGGGCCCCGGATCCATGGATCCGGGGCCCCGCGTGATCTGTCAGCCGTCCGGCCTGAGGCCGACGCGTCCGTTCAGATCAGATGCGATCCTTGCGGTCGTTGCGGCCGTCGAGGTCGCGATCGGTGGCGTCGCCGTCGACCTTGACGTCCTCGTGGCGGACCTCCTCGGTCACCGTCTCGGTGTCCTGCACCTGGCGCTTGCCCAGGGAGACCTTCTCGGCGTCCACGGTCTTGTTGACGACCGGGGTCTCCTCGTAGGTGGTGACCTCGACGTCGCCGTCGCGGCCGGCGGTGCGGGCCTCGGCGGAGTTCGGGTCGACGGACTCGCGCTCCACCACGACCTCCTCGCGGGTGACGGGCACCTCGACGGTCTCGGTGGTGGTGTAGGCCTGCTTGCGCAGACGGACGCGGCCGGAGGCGCGGCGCTCGGTGCCGACGTTCAGGTGCTCGTCCTTGACGACGACGGAGTCGGCGTCGGTCACCTCGCGGCGGTCACGATCGGCCACGTCGCGGCGGTCGCCGTCCACGACGGCCTCGTCGCGGCGGTCGGCCACGCCGGCCACACCCGCGGTGCCGGCCACGCCGGCGGCGCCGGCGTCGGTGCGCACGTCGTCACGACGCACGTCGCCGTCGTGATCCGCGGCGGAGTACTCCATGGAGTAGTACTCGTAGATGCGCTGCTCCTCCTCGGGGGTCAGCGAGCCGTCCGCGTCCACGTTCGGGGCGTCCTTCACGAAGGACTTCTCGAAGGGCACCGTGATGCCGTCGGTGGTGGTCTGGGCCTGCTGCAGCGGCACGAAGGTCTCGCGGGCGCCGAACAGGCCGGTCTTCACCGTGACGAAGGTGGGCTCGTTGGTGACGTCGTCGAGGTAGACCTGACCGACGGAGCCGATCTTGTCGCCGTCGGTGGCGAAGACGGTGGAGTTCTGCAGCTGGTCGAGAGCGTTGCGGTCCATGAGGAATTCTCCTTCTGAATTGGTGTTTTGTTGCCTTACGCTCATTCACAATTCCCCATGGGCCCGAGTGGCGTCAACCATCGGCCCCCCAGATTCCCAATTCCCAGACTTCTCCCAGAATCTCGGTGTGATCCGCATGATTCCGCGGATTCTTCGTCCGGGCCTGCTGTGGATCCTGGGGGATCGGTGGGAGTGTGGCGCATGCGGTCCGCGACCCTTGACGGCCACCGATATTGTGTGGAATACGCGCGCCGCAGGCGTGAAAACGATCCCGAGGAGAGTGGAGGCCCCATGTCCGAGCCCCTGGTGGCCGAGCGCCGCCTCGCAGTGGTGGGAGCCGGCCCCCGCGGCGTCATGCTGCTGGAGCGGATCCTCGCCCGACTCGAGGGCGCGGCCCCGGACGCACACCCCCGGCGGCTGCGCATCGACGTCGTGGACCCCTATCCGCCCGGGCCAGGGCGGGTGTGGCGCACGGACCAGTCCGAGCTGTACCTCATGAACACCCCCGCGTTCTTCCCGACCGCGTGCGCCGCCGACAACCCCGGTCTGCGCCCCTCCACCGCCGCCCAGACCTTCGACCAGTGGCGTCGCGTGCACCCGGAGGCCAGCCTCGGCGTGCGCCGCCACCAGTACCCGGCCCGAGCGGTCTACGGGCGCTACCTCCGGCACCTGTACAAGGACGTCGTCGCGGGGCTGCGCGCCCGCCCCGAGGTCGTCGAGGTCGTCGAGCACCGCGCGGAGGCCACCGCCCTGCACCCCCGGCCCGACGGCGGCGCCCGCCTGGAGCTGCGGGACGCCGACGGTGCGGTCTCCGCGCTCGACGCGGACGCCGTCGTGCTCTGCCTGGGCCATCAGCCGGCGGAGCTCAGCCCCGGCCAGAACCGGATGGCCGCCGCCGCGCGGGGCAGGGACGAGCTGCACTACCAGGGCCCGCAGATCCCCTCGGACGTGGACTGGGAGACCGTGGAGGCCGGGGCGGACGTCCTCGTGCGGGGCATGGGCCTGAACGCGTTCGACCTGCTGGCCCAGCTCACCCAGGGCCGGGGCGGGGTGTACCGCCGCACCGGCGACGGACCCGGCCGGGCCCTGCGGTACGAGCCGTCGGGGGACGAGCCGCGCCTGCACCTGATGTCCCGCCGCGGCATCCCGTACCTGCCCAAGGCCGAGGTGGACGCCTTCGTGCCCCGCGGCGTCACCCTCAGCTACCTCTCCGACGCCGCCGTGGACGCCCTCGCCGCCCGGCACGGGGCCCTGGACCTCGCCGAGCACCTCTGGCCGCTGCTGCACCGCGACGTGGTCCGGCACTACTACGCCACGCTCGTCCGGGCCCAGCCCGAGATCCTCGGCGGCCCCGTCGAGGCGCGCCGATTCCTCGGGGAGCTCGTCGGCCAGCTCGAGGAGGCCGGCCGCGGCGCCCCCGTGACCTCCGCGCACGCCGAGGAGCTCCTCCAGCGGTACGCCCCCGGCCGCCGCTTCCTGGACATCCTGGCCTATGGATCCCCGTTCGAGGACGCCGTGTTCGCCTCCCATGAGGACTATCAGCGGGCCGTCGCGGACCTCATGGAGCAGGCCTGCGTGGAGGCCGCCCTCGGGGAGGAGTCCCCGTTCATGATGGCCGTCGGCGCGCTCCATGCCGGCCGACTGCGGATCAAGGCGTGGATCGCCGAGGGTCGGATCGCCGAGGCCTCCCGCATCCGGGACGTCCAGGGCTGGTTCGAGCCGCTGGTCGAGGGCCTCGCCTCCGGCCCGCCCCTGTGGCGCGTCGAGCAGATGCTGGCGGTGCACCGGGCCGGCCTGCTCACCTGGGCCGGCCCCGCGCCCGTGGTCGAGGCCGAGGACCACGGGTTCACCGCCCACAGCCCCCAGGTGGGAGCGCAGGACTCGCTGGGGCCCGCCGTCGTCGAGGGGGCCTGGCTGGTGGAGGCGATGATGCCGCCCAACCGCGTGCAGGCCGCCGCCTCCCCGCTGGTCCGTCAGATGCTGGCGGACGGCGTCGCCGCGGCCGGGACGTGGGAGGACGAGGAGGGCGTGCGCGTGCCCGCCACCGGCTTCGACGTCACGGCCCGCCCGTACCGGCTGCGGGCCGCGGACGGCACGGCCCACGCGGACGTGTTCGTGCTGGGCCTGCAGCTCTCGGGCGTGCAGTGGGGCACCGCGATCGCGGCCGAGGCCGGGGCCGATCCGGCCGGACGAGCCCTCTTCCTCGCCGACGCCGACGCCGCCGCGGCGGCCGTGCTCGCCGGCTGAGCCCCCACGACGACGGCGGGGCCGCCCGGGTGGATCCCGGACGGCCCCGCCGTCGTCATGCCGGGTGCGGCGCCCCGCGTCCCGTCAGGGACGGACCGGCCCGCGGCCCTTGCCGGGGTGCTCCGGGCCGTGGCCCTTGCCCGGGTGGTCGCCGCCGTGACCCGGGGTCGCGCCGACGCAGCGCAGCCACTCGCGCACGGAGTTCGCGGGCTTGCCCGGCACGCCGCGCGGATCGGTCACGCCGTCGCAGGTCTCGCCCGGGGAGGGCTCCGGCTCCGGGGTCGGCTCGGTCACGGGCGCGTCGAGCTGGAGGCCCACCAGGATCGGGTTGTGGTCCGAGGACCGCCACTGGTCCGCGGAGTACAGGTCCTCGGCCACGTAGTTGTGGCGCGAGTACTCCAGTGCCACGGATTCGTTCGCGTTGATCATCCAGATGTCCTGGCCGGTGATCGCCGTCGCCGCCGACGGCGAGGCGTAGATCCCGTCCAGGCTGCCGACGGCGCCGCCGAACGCGTACGAGTACTCGCCCGTGAGCGCGCCCTGCGAGAGGTACCCGGCCGCCTCGAGCACGCGGATCGGGTCCTCCTTCTCGTAGGCGTTGAAGTCGCCCATCAGCAGGACGCGGTCGGTGCCGGTCTCGGCCTTCATGCGCTCGGCGAAGGCCACGAGGGCCTCGGCCTGGCCCACGCGGTCCGCGTTGTACGCGCCCTGGCCGTCGCCCGCGTCCACGTTGTCCCCGGTCGCACCCGAGCCGCCCTTGGACTTGAAGTGGTTGGTGATCGCCACGAAGTCGGTGCCGGCCGCCCCCTCGGACGTGCCGTCGGCGGCGCGGAACAGCTGGGCCATCGGCTCGCGGGCGTTGTCGAAGTTCGTCTGGTCGTCCAGGATCACCGACTCGCCCACCGGGGTGACCTCGGCCGGCTGGTAGATGAACGCGGAGCGGATGACGTCCTCGTCCGCGAGCGCGGGACGGGTGGCCGGGGAGGCCACGTAGGCCCAGCGCTGCTCGCCGGCCTGCGCGTTGAGGGCCTCCACGAGGTGGGCCAGCGCGTGGTCCCGGTCGAGGCCGAACTTCTCGGAGTTCTCGATCTCCTCGAGCGCGACCACCGAGGTGCCGAGGCCGTTGATCGCGGCCGCGATCTTCTCCTGCTGGCGGGCGAACGCCTCGGAGGTGTAGGCGCCGCGCGGCAGGCAGCCGTTCGTGGTGACGGGGGTGCCGGCGCGGTCGCGGTAGGCGCTGCAGCCGGCCACGTCCTGACCCAGGGTCGTGAAGTAGTTGAGCACGTTGAAGCTGCCGACGGTGACGTTGCCGCCGACCGCCTCGGGGGCGGCCTCGGCCGGGCGGGTGTCCTCGATCGTCACGGGCTGGACGGCGGCCGCCGTGGCGTCGGTGAGGTGGCCCAGCGGCTGGAAGGACCACGCGTCGAAGCGCCAGTCGAGGATGACTCCGGTGGTGAACTCCAGGCCCGCGCCCACGCGCACCGGCTGGTCTGCGTCCAGGTACGGCAACGGGTTCTGGTTGCCCGGCGAGCGCATGAAGTTCGTGGTGGCCCCGTCGTCGAGCACGATCAGCTGCTGCGCGTTGGCGGCCGCGACGGCCTGGGCCTCGGCGCCGGGCCGAGCCACGGACGTCGGGTTGTCCAGCGGCGTGGTGCCGGGGACGATGCCGAGGGAGCCGTACTGGTTGAGGGAGTAGTTGTCCGTGACCGTCCAGTCGCCCTGCGGGGCGAGGACCATGCCCTCGAGCGCCTCACGGTCGGCCTCCTCCAGCGGGAACTCCACCGGCGTGGGGGCCACGGCGCCGGGCTCGGCGACCGGCAGCACGCCGCCGGCGGCGACCTTGATCTGCGTGAGGCCGTAGTGCTCGGCCGCTTCGCCCGTGACCTGGACGTGGTCGCCGAGCGTCACGGAGCCGACCGTGTCCGGCGAGTACACGAACACGCCGTCGGAGGCGCCCGGGGTGGCGTCGGGGGTGTCGCCGCCGGTGCCGGCGGTCTGGATGTAGTAGCCGTCGTAGCCGCCCGTGGAGTACACGGCGGTGACGACGCCGGTGGTGGTCACCTGGCGCCCGGCGTACGGGGTGGCCGTGCCGGTGCCCTGGAGCTGGGCGATGGTGATCCGCTCGGCCGGGGTCGGCTGCGGCTCGGGCTCCGGGGTCGGCTCGCCGCCGGTGGCGGCGGCGTTGGTCGGGGTGACCTGGTCGGTGACGGTGAAGTCGGCGCTGTTGTCGTCCGTGTCCACGCCGTTCGTGCGGGTGAGGGACTTCGGGTCCGAGTTGGCCGAGGGGGCGCCGGCAGCCGCTGTTTCGAAGGTGTTCGTGGCTCCGTAGCCGAGCACGTCCGCGACGCCCGGCACCTGGCCGGTCACCACGGAGCCGACCGGCAGGTCCGTCACGGTGCCCGCCTGGCGCGCGAGCACGATCGTGCCCTTGGTGCCCGCGGGGTTGAACGCCCCGCCGGCCACGAGGTCTGCCTGCGGCAGGGCCGCGCCCGCGGTGCCGTTGGAGCCGCCGGAGACCAGGAAGTGGCCCTTCGCGTGCACCGTGCCGGACAGCGCGACCGTGCCCTGGGTCGCGGCCGTGCCGGCGGCGGAGCGGTACTGCAGGGACCAGCCGTCGAGGTTGATCGGCTGGTCGGTGGGGTTGTAGAGCTCCACGAACTTGTGGGTGTACACGGCGTTCGCGGAGCCGCCGTTGGTGTATGCCTCGTTGATGACGAGGGAGTCGCCGGCCGGGCAGGCCTGGGAGGGCAGGGCCACGGCGGGGGCGAGCAGGGCCAGGGCGGCGGTGGTCACCGCGGTGCGCGCGGCGAAGCGGGGCAGGGGGGTCATGTCGTCCTCGGTCTCGTTCTCGATGGGTCAGCGCGGCAGGCCCGCGGCGGTCAGCCAGGCATGGGCGGAGAAGACGGGGTGCGTGGCGGCGCCGCGCTGCACGCCGCGGCCCTTGCCCGGGTGGTCCTCGCCCTTCACGCGGCCCTTGCCCGGGTGGTCGGCGCCCTTGTCATGGCCCTTGCCATGACCCTTGCCCGGGTGGGTCGGGGCGGGCTGCTCCGGCTCGGTGGGGGACGGGGCCGCGGTGACCTCGAGGGCATGGCGCACCACGGTCGTGCTGCCGTCGGCGTAGCGCACGGTCATCACGAGCTCGCCCGTGCCCGCCGCGGCGGGGGCGGTGATCCCGGAGAGCGTGACGGTCTCGGAGCCCGCGGGGACGGCCACGGTGCCCAGGGCGGTCTCGGTGCCGTCGGCCGTGCGGAAGGCGACGTCGACCGCGGTCGCCGCGGGGGCGCCGTCGGAGTCCACCACGAGGTCCCCGAGGGTCAGGCCGACGGCCTGCCCGGCCTCGACCGAGGCGGGGGCGTCGGTGACCGGCACGCCGTTCTTGCCGAAGTCCGGGGCGACGGCGCCGTGGGCCGCGTCCTGGGCGCGGGCGTAGTCCGTGATCGCCTGGGAGTCCAACAGGCCCATGTTCACGAAGTTCTGGCGGCCGGTCGCGAAGGCGGTGTAGCCGTCGGGGGCCTTGGTCGGGTCCCCGAGCGTCGTCCAGGTGTCGTCGGCCAGGAACGACTGGCTGGCCACCGTGTACATGCGGTCCGCCTGGAGCGGCTCGCCGTCGATCCACACGCCGGTCACCTTGTCCCCCTGCGGGCGGGACTCGTCGTAGGTCCAGGTCAGCTCCTCGGACCAGCCGAGGGTGAACTTGCGCACGTCGTTCCGCCAGTTCTCCTCGAGGGCCAGCTTGATGGAGGAGCCCGGGATGTCGAAGTAGGTGATGGTGTTGCCGAACGGCGCCATGTCGAGCAGCTCGCCCAGGGTGAGGCGACCGACGAGGTCGGCCGGCTTGGCCGGGAACGCGCCGCCGTCGGTGAAGCGGTCCGTCAGCAGCTCGGAGCGCAGGCCGCCGGGGTTGGTCACGCCGAGGTCCACCTCGGGGTTCGCCTGCTCGGCGGCGTGCTTGACGGCGTCGCCCACCCAGGTGCCCAGGGTGGTCTCGGCGGCGCGCGTGCCGCCGGCCTTCCAGGAGCCGCCGGCGTCGATGAGCTTCTGGTAGTCGGTGGTGATGGAGGCGGACAGGTCGGCCACGACCTCGCCCTGCAGGTCCTCGAAGACCGCGACGGCCTCCTGCTCGATCGCGTACACCTGGGCGGTGACGGGGGATTCCGCGGCGGCCTCGGCGGGGGCCTGCGTGGACCGGGCCAGCAGGCGCGGGGTGAGCCCGGTGACCTCGCCGTCGGCGCCCACGGTCAGCTCGACGGCGGCCAGGTGGCTGCCGGAGGCGCCCGCCTGGATCACGGGGCGGTGGGCGCCGCCGGCCGTGGTGTCGTACTGGTAGAGCTGGTGGGTGTGGGCGTTGAAGATGACGTCCACGGCGGAGGAGGTCTCGCCGACGATGCGGTCGAACTCGGCCCGGGCCGCCCGCTCGGCGGCCAGCTCGCCCGCCCCGGCGGCGCCGTCGTGGTACGAGGCCACGATCACGTCGGCGGCGTCCTGGGCCTCCAGCTCGTCCGCGACCGCGTTCACGGCGGCGACCTCGTCGAGGACCTCGTTGCCCTTCAGGCCCGCGCCGGTGGTGGTCGCGTACAGCTCGTTGGGGGAGGCGCCGATGACCGCGACGCGCACGCCGTCGACGTCGAAGACGGCGTGCGAGGTGAGGACGGGCTCCTTGCTCGTCGGGTCCACCAGGTTGGCGGAGAGCACCGGGAACTGGGCCCGGGACTCCACACGGCCCTGCAGGTCGTCCAGGCCCTTGTCGAACTCGTGGTTGCCGGCGGTCAGCGAGGCCAGGCCGAGCGCGTTCATCACGTCGATCGTCGGGTTGTCCTGCTGCACGTTGGACACGGACTTCGAGCCACCGATCAGGTCGCCGGCGCTGGTCAGCAGCGTGGAGCCGGCGCCGTGCTCGGCCTCGAACGCGGTGCGGTAGTCCTCCACGGTGTCCGCGAACTGCGTGCCGATGTAGTCCGCGGACAGCGCGCCGTGGAAGTCGTTGAAGGACAGGATCGAGATGGTGGTCTCGTCCGCGGCGGCCGTCTCGACGGCCAGGGCGGGCGCCGCGCTCGCGGGCGCGAGGACGAGGACGGTGCAGGCGGCCGTGGTGACGGCACGGCGGCGGAACAGGCTGGGCATGGCTCTCCCCGGGATGCGTGATGACAGAGGTGCGCCGCCGGTGGACGGCGGGGTGACGCGGGGAGTCCATCACATCCAGGTGGCCTCCAGGTGAACGAGAGGCGGCGGGCCGTCCGGCCCGCCGCCTCTCGTCGTGTGCACGCGGATGGTGAGGGATTCGAACCCTCGGCACGGGGTCACCGCGCACCGGTTTTCAAGACCGGCTCCTTCGGCCGCTCGGACAACCATCCCGGGCCTGACCGCGACGGTGTGGGCCGCCGCGTCGAGGACCCACTCTAGCCCGTGGCCCGGCGGGCGGCCGGTGGCGAGTCCGGCCCCCGCGCGCGAGGATGGACCCTCGACCCCCGACCAGAGGAGGAGACCCCCATGGACGTCCCCGCACAGATGCGCGCCGTGCGATTCACCGGTGCCGGCGACAACGGCGTCGTCCGCGTGGGCCACGAGCCCGTGCCGGACCCCGGCCCGGGCGAGGTGCTGGTGCACGTGGCCGCCGCGGGTCTCAACCGCGCGGACATCGCGCAGCGCGAGGGCCGCTATCCGCCGCCGCGCGGCGCCTCCGAGATCCCCGGGCTCGAGGTCTCCGGCACCGTGGCGGCGCTGGGACCCGAGGCCGGGATGCCGGGGGAGGGGCGCTTCGCCGTCGGTGACCGGGTGTGCGCTCTCCTGGCCGGCGGGGGCTTCGCCGAGTACGTCGCCGTGCCGACGGGCCAGCTCATGGCCGTCCCCGACGGCGTCGGCCTCGTCGAGGCGGCGGCCCTGCCGGAGGTCGCCTGCACGGTGCACTCGGCGCTCGTGGGCCGTGCGGGCGTGCAGGCCGGGGACCGGGTGCTCGTGCACGGCGCCACCGGCGGCATCGGCTCCTTCGCCGTCCAGTTCCTCGCCGCGCTCGGTGCACGGGTGCTGGGCACCGCCGGCGGCCCGGAGAAGGTGGCGCTCGGTCGGCGGCTGGGCGCCGAGCACATGTTCGACCACCGCGCCGCCGAGTCCGGTGCCTTCGCCCCGTGGGTCAAGGAGGTCACGGACGGCCACGGCGCGGACGTCATCCTCGACGTCGTCGGCGCCCCGTACCTGGCGCCCAACGTGTCCGCGCTCGCCCCCGAGGGACGCATCGTGACGCTCGCGGTCCAGGGCGGCGCCGTCCCGGAGGACTTCAACATCATGAAGCTGGTGGTCAAGCGCGGCTGGCTCACGGGGGCGACGCTCCGCTCCCGCTCGGTCGTGGACAAGGCCGGGATCGTGGCCGCGGCCGAACGTGCCGTGTGGCCCCTGGTGGCGGCGGGCCGCATCGACGCGAGCGTCGGGGCGTGCTTCCCGCTCGCCGAGGCCGCCGAGGCGTTCGACTGGTTCGACTCCGCCACCCGCACGGGCAAGGTCGTGCTCGTCACCGACCCCGCCGACGCGCGCCGGCCGTCCGGCGACCGCGCATGAGGGGGCCCTTCGCACGCTTCCGTCAGGAGCGTGCCGACGACCGCGAGCTCGGCACGGGGCTGTGGCGCCGTGCCCACGACCGACTCAGCCGGGCCCTGGACCGCTACTGGCAGGTGCTGGAGGGCCAGCGGGGCACGGACGTGCTGAGCCCCGAGGAGCGCAACGGCGTGGTCCACGCCGGCAACGTCCTCACGGAACGGCTCCCCGCGGTCCGTGCCCTGTGCGTCCGCCTGCACCGGGACCACGAGGGCGACGGCGAGCACATCCCGGCCGAGGCCGCCGACGTCCACCGTGAGCTCTCCCGCGCCGCGCACGAGCTGGCCGCCACCGCCCAGGCCCTCGCCCTGTACCGGCTCGGTCAGGGTTCGGCGGAGTCGGTCGGCCGGCACGCCGAACGCACCCTCGGCCACCTGGACCGGGCGGAGGAGCTGGGAGCCGGGCTCTGACGGCGGCGCGCCCCGGACGGCCGGCCCGAAGACGAGAGGACCCCGCCGCGTGATCACGCGGCGGGGTCCGGGGGAGCCCCCTGCCGGATTCGAACCGGCGACCTGCTCTTTACGAGGGAGCTGCTCTGGCCAGCTGAGCTAAGGAGGCACGTGACCGTGAACGGCCACGGCTGACGAGCATACCGGTTTCGCGGCCCCGATTCCACCGCGCGGCCGGGCGCGCGGGCCACCGACTGTGGCCCGCGCCTTCCGCAGGCGTTCACCCCCAGGCCACGCCGCGGCCAGACGGGGACGGTTCCCTGGTGGGCACACACCGTCGACGGGAGACGCATGAGCCTGCCCCACGCCCCTCGCACCCCGGCACCCCCCGCCGCGGCCTCGTCAGCCGCGCCCCTCCGCCTGGCCGTGGTGGACATGTCCGGCACGTCCATCGTGGAGCACGGGCTCCAGGACACGGCGTTCGCCCGCACGTTGGACCAGCACGGCGTCCCGGCGGGCACGCCGGAGCACGACGACGCCGCTCGGCGGTTCCGCGCGCTCCGGCCCACCTCGCGCACGGCCGTGTTCCCCCGCGTGTTCGCCGACCGGGCGGTGGCCGCGGCGGCGACCCGCACGTTCGAGGCGGCCTTCGACGCGCTGCTGGCCGAGCACGGCGTCCAGGCCGTCCCGGGCGCGGAGGAGGCGCTCGTCCGCCTGCGCGCCCTCGGCCTCCACGTGTGCCTCTGCACCGGCTACGCCCGCCACACCCAGAACATGATCCTCGAGTCGCTGGGGTGGATGGGCCTGGCGGATCTGAGCCTCTCCCCGGACGACGCCGGCCGCGGCGTCCCCTACCCGGACATGATCCTCACCGCCCTGCTCGGTCTCGACCTCGACGACGTCCGCAGCGTCCTGGTGGTCGGGGACACCGCGGAGGACATGACGGCCGGGCGCCGCGCGGGGGCCGGACTCGTGGTCGGCGTGCGCACGGGTCGCGACGCGGACGACGTCCTGCTGGCGGCGGGCGCGGACCGGGTGGTGCCGGGCCTGGCCGACGTGCCGGACCTGGTGGTCCGCACCCGCTGAGCCGGCGCCGGCCCGCCCCGCGCGGCCGCTCAGCGACGTCGCGGGGTGCGCACCCGGCGGGGCAGCAGCGCCAGCATCATGGCTTCGAGGGCCAGCTGCTCCGGCACGTTGGCGGCGATGCGCTCCCGGGCCGTGGTGACGGCGTCGATCCGGGCGAGCACCTCGGCCGAGTCGCCGGCGGCGCCGCGGGCGTACGCCTCGATCTCGTCCCGACGGTGCTCGTTGATGAGCTCGCCGTCGGCCCCCAGCTGCACGCGCAGCACGTCCCGGAACAGGCCCATGACGTCGATCATGGCCCGGTCCAGCGAGTCCCGGACGGCGCGGCGCCGCCGGCGGGTCTGGTCCTCCTCGAGCCGTTTGACGTGGTGGCGGAGCTTGGGCGGGACGGGCTCGCCGGGCTCGAGGCCCAGGGAGCGGCGCAGCGCCTCGAGCTCCTCGGCGTCCCGGGCTTCGGCGGCGGACTCGGCCTCGGCCTTGGACACCTCGGCCAACGTGGCGGCCAGGGCCATCGCGTCGGAGACGGCGGTGGCCTGGAGCGGCAGGGAGAGGATGCGCTCGCGGCGTTCGAGGGCCTCAGGGTCCCGCGCGAGGCGGCGGGCCATGCCCACGTGCGACTGGGAGATCCGGGCGGTGGTGAGCGCCGTCTCGCGGTCCAGCCCGTCGCGGCGGTGCAGCAGCTCCGCCACCTGCTCCACGGCGGGGATGCTCAGCGTGATCAGCCGGCAGCGGGAGCGGACGGTGGGGAGCACGTCCGCGGGGGACGGGGCGCACAGCATCCAGATCGTGCGGGCCGGCGGCTCCTCGATGGCCTTGAGCAGCACGTTCGTGGCGCGCTCCGTCATGCGGTCCGCGTCCTCCATGAGGAAGATCCGCCAGCGCCCGGTGGCGGGGGTGGACTGGCCGGCCTCCACGAGGGCGCGGACGTCCTCGATCCGATAGCTCACCGCCTCGGTGGCCAGCACGGTCACGTCCGGGTGGGTGCCGCCGAGGACGGTGCGGCACGCGTGGCACTCGCCGCAGCCGCGCGCCGCCGGGTCTGCGACCTCGCACTGCAGGGCCGCGGCGAACGCACGCGCCGCCGTCGACCGGCCGGAGCCGGGCGGGCCCGTGAACATCCAGGCGTGGGTGGGACGGTCCTCGGCCGCGGCGCGGCGCAGCTGGGCCACCGCGGCCTCCTGGCCCGCGAGGTCCGCGAACACGGCGGGGGCGGGGGCCGTCATCGGTCGGCCGCCTGGGCGGTGACGCGGGCCAGCGCGCGGGCGGTGAGCTCCTGCGGCGGCAGCGCGCCGTCGAGCACGAGGTACCGCTCGGGCGCGGCCGCCGCGCGCGCGAGGAAGGCGGCGCGCAGGGCCTCGTGCCGGTCCGCCGTCTCCCGCTCCATGCGGTCGGGGGTGCCCTCGCCCTCCGCCGCGCGGCGGTCACGCCGGTCCGCGGCGGTGGCCGCGTCCACGTCGATCAGCACCGTCAGATCGGGGACGAGGCCGTCCGTGGCCCACTCGTTCAGGGCGGCGATCCGCGCCTCGCCCAGCCCGCGCGCCGCGCCCTGGTAGGCCACGGACGAGTCCACATACCGGTCCGTGACGACGACGGCGCCCCGGGCCAGCGCGGGGCGCAGCGTGCGGACGGCATGGGCGGACCGGGCCGCGGCGAACAGCAGCGCCTCGGTGCGGGGGTCCACGGGGGCGTGCCCGGGGTCCAGCAGCAGCTCCCGCAGCGTCTCGCCCAGGTCCGAGCCGCCGGGCTCGCGCGTGAGCACCACCTCGTGGCCCGCGGCGCGCAGGGCCTCGGTCAGGGCGCGGGCCTGGGTGGACTTGCCGGATCCGTCCGGTCCCTCGACGGCGACGAACAGGCCGCGATGCTCGGTCTGGGTGCTCACGCCTCGAGCCTAGACGCCGCCCCGGACGGGGAGGGAACCCGGCCGGGCCGACCGCCTAGACTGACCGGCATGAGCGCCCCCATGCACTTCGCCCTGCTCGTCGACCACTGGCTGTTCCGCGTCCTGGCGATCGCCGCGCTCGGGCTCGAGGTCTGGGCGCTGGTGGACGTCGTCCGGCGCCGCCCCGACGACTTCGCCCGCATCGGGGGCCGGGACAGGAGCTTCTGGCTGATCCTCACCGGCGTCGCCGCCGTCGTCGGGCTCCTCGGCGTGCTCGCCGGCGGCGGGATGGGCATGTTCGGCCTCGTGGCCGCGTGCGTGGCGTGCGTCTACCTCGCCGGCCCCCGCCAGGACATGGGCCCGGCCCTGCGCCGCTGAGGGTCCCGCGCCGTCGGCGCCGCCCTCATGACGACGGCGCCACCGCCGCCCAGCGCACGCTCAGCTCCCCGCGCCGCCACTGGTGCGGGCCGCCCAGCACGGGCCAGCCCGCCGCGCGGAGCGTGCCGACCGTCGCCAGCCACCGCTGCCGCGTCCCGTAGGCCGCGAGCGGGGCGTGCGCGGCCCACGCGGCGTCGGCCTCCGCCAGGAGCCGATGGACGGGCTCGCCGGGCACGTGCCGGTGGATGAGGACCTTCGGCAGGCGCGCCGCCACGTCCGAGGGGCGGGCGAAGGACCCCAGCCGGAGGGCCACGGTCAGGCTCGCGGGCCCGTCCCGACGCAGGTCCACCCAGGCCGCCCGCCGGCCGTCCTCGGAGCAGGTGCCCTCCACGAGGACGCCGTCGTCGGCGAGCCCCGCGCACAGCAGGGACCAGATCGCGGGCACGTCCTCCTCCCGGTACTGGCGCAGCACGTTGAACGCGCGCACCACGGTGGGCGGCCGCGGCACGGGCAGCTCGAAGCCGCCGACCGCCCAGGTGACCCCCGGCAGGCCGCCGGCCCGCTCCCGCGCCCGGGCCACCCGAGCGGGGTCGATCTCGAGGCCCACCAGCTCGAGGGCCGGGTTCTGCACGCGCAGCCGCTGGGCCATCTCGACGGCGGTCACCGGCTCCGCGCCGAAGCCCAGGTCCACGGCCAGCGGGCGGGGAGTGCGCCGCAGCAGGGGGCCGTGCACGTCCGTGAGCCAGCGGTCCACCCGGCGCATCCGCTGCGCCGCCGTCGTGCCGCGGGTGATGTGGCCCTGCGGGCCCCGTGCCGGGACTGGGCCGGGCGTCGTGCGCGCGCGCAGCCGCCGGGCCTTCTCCACCATGGGCTCCAGCGTAGGGGAGCGGCGGGACGGGTCCGCCTAGGATGGTGACATGGCGAACACCACGTACACGCTGGTCCTGCTGCGGCACGGTCAGAGCGAATGGAACGAGAAGAACCTGTTCACCGGCTGGGTGGACGTCCCGCTGACCGAGAAGGGGCGCGCCGAGGCCGCCCGCGGCGGTGAGCTGCTGGAGGCGGAGGGCATCCGCCCGGACGTGGTCCACACGTCCCTGCTCAAGCGCGCCATCACCACGGCCAACCTGGCCCTCGAGGCCGCGGACCGCCAGTGGATCCCGGTCAAGCGCAGCTGGCGCCTGAACGAGCGCCACTACGGCGCCCTGCAGGGCAAGGACAAGGCCCAGGTGAAGGAGGAGTTCGGCGAGGAGCAGTTCATGGTCTGGCGCCGGTCCTTCGACACCCCGCCGCCCGCCCTGGACGACGACTCCGAGTTCTCCCAGATCGGCGACGAGCGCTACGCGGACCTGGGCAAGGACGCCCCCCGCACCGAGGCCCTCAAGCAGGTCATCGACCGCCTGCTGCCCTACTGGGAGGAGCAGATCCTGCCCGACCTCAAGGCCGGCAAGACCGTGCTGATCGCCGCGCACGGCAACTCGCTGCGCGCCCTGGTCAAGCACCTGGACGGCATCTCGGACGAGGACATCGCGGGCCTGAACATCCCGACGGGCATCCCGCTGGTCTACGAGCTGGACCAGAACTGCAAGCCGATCACCGCGAACGGCCGCTACCTCGACCCGGAGGCCGCCGCCGCCGGCGCCGCCGCCGTGGCCGCCCAGGGCTCCGCGCACTGACGCGTCCGACGACGACGGGCCGGGACCCCGCCGGGGGCCCGGCCCGTGGCGTCGGGGACGGTCAGGAGCCGGTGGCGTCCGGGCGGTGGGTCGCCCACTCGCCCGTGACGAGGTAGCGCACCTTGGCGGCCACGGACAGGCCGTGGTCCGTGAACCGCTCGAGGTAGCGCGAGGCCAGCGTGACGTCCGTGGTGGTGGCCGGCGTCGCGCTCCAGTCCGGGGCGGCGATCGCGCGGAAGACGGACAGGTGCAGCGCGTTGACGTCCTCGTTGAGGGCGTCGATCCGGTCCCCGTGCGCCAGGTCCTGGGTCTCGAGCAGCAGGACGACCTCCTCGGCCACCTCCACGGCGGCGTCGCACATCGCGGTGATCACGGTCCGGACCTGTTCCGGGATGACGTGCTCGGGGTAGCGCAGCCGGGTCAGCTGGGCCACGTGGCGGGCGAGGTCGCCCATGCGCTCGAGCGAGGAGCTCATCCGCAGCGTGGCGACGACGGTGCGCAGGTCCGTGGCCACGGGCGCCTGCAGCGCCAGGATGCGCACGGCCTGCTCGTCGAGGGACTCCTGCAGCTGGTCGATCCGCGCGTCCTCCGAGATGACCCGTTCGGCGCCGTGCACGTCGGCCGCCTCGAGGGCGGCCTGCGCGTCCATCATGGCGCGGTGCACGAGGCGGGCGATCTCGGTCAGGTCGCGGCCCAGCCGTTCGAGGTCGGCTCGGTAGAGCTCGCGCATGGTCTCCTCTCCCCGGCGACGCCCGTGCGCCGCCGACCCCGACTCCCCGGGGCAACGGTCCACCCTGGCAGGGCAAGATGAACGGCCCATGAACGCCGATCGTCCGGCGTCTGGCGGGGCCGGGGCAGCCCGTCTCCGGGCCGCCAGAGGCTAGTCTGGTGCCGTGGATCCCGTCATCATCGGCCTGCTGTGCGGAGCGGTCGGACTGTTCACCGGAGTGGCCTCCATGCTGGCCTTCCGGGCGTCCGAGCGCTCGCGGACGGTGGACCTGACGGTCGGCGAACCCACCCTGGCGCCGGGCGCCGCCGAGGTCCTCTCCGTGGTCGGCCGCGCGTACGCGGTGGTGGACGACGTCGACGGCGTGGTGCGCGCGAACCCCGCGGCCTACGCCCTGGGCCTGGTGCGGGGGCACTCGCTCGTCCAGGACCAGCTGCGGGAGCTCACGCGGACCGTGCGGGCCGACGGCGTCATCGTCGAGCGCCGCATGGAGCTGCCCCGAGGACCCCTCGGGCAGTCGAGCCTCGTCGTCGAGCTGCGCGTGGCCCCGCTGGACGAGGAGTACATCCTGATCCTCGCCGACGACCGCACGGACGTGACCCGCACCGAGGCCATGCGCCACGACTTCGTCGTCAACGTCTCGCACGAGCTCAAGACGCCGGTGGGCGCCATCTCCCTGCTCTCCGAGGCCATCGGCGACGCCGCGGAGGACGAGGAGGCGGTGCGTCGCTTCGCCGCACGGCTGGGCGTCGAGTCCCGCCGGCTCACGGCCCTCGTGCAGGACATCATCGAGTTCTCCCGGCTGCAGGCCAAGGACGTGGTCCAGGACGGAGGGCCCGTGGACCTCAACGCCGTCGTCGCGGACGCCGTGGACCGCCTGCGCCTGACCGCCGAGGACCGCGGCATCGCGCTGCGCGTGGGCGGCCGCGTGGACGCGGTGGTGCACGGGGACCAGGACCAGCTGATGACCGCGGTGCGCAACCTGGTGGACAACGCGGTGCGCTACTCCCCGGAGGGCACCACGGTGGGCATCGGCCTGAGCTCCGTGGACGGGCTCGCGCAGGTCACCGTCACGGACCAGGGCATCGGCATCAGCCCGGAGGAGCAGGAGCGGGTCTTCGAACGCTTCTACCGCGTGGACGCGGCGCGGTCGCGTCAGACGGGCGGCACGGGCCTGGGGCTGAGCATCGTCAAGCACGTCGTCATCAACCACGGAGGGGAGGTCACCCTCTGGTCCCAGCCGGGCCGCGGGTCGACCTTCACCATCCGCCTGCCCGAGTGGGGGGACGGTGTCGCCGTCGACGGCGCGCCGGGTGCCGCCCACGTCACCGAGCGGCGCGGTCACCGGGTGACCGCCTCGGCCGCACCCCCGACCCGGAAGGAGACGAGCGCATGAGCCGCATTCTGATCGTGGAGGACGAGGAGTCGTTCAGCGACCCCCTGTCCTACCTCCTGGAGAAGGAGGGGTTCGAGGTCACCGTCGCCGCCGACGGCAACGAGGCGCTGAGCGTCTTCGAGCGCGACAGCGCGGACCTGATCCTCCTGGACCTGATGCTCCCGGGGATGTCCGGCACCGAGGTGTGTCGTCAGGTGCGCCAGCGCTCCAACGTCCCCGTGATCATGCTGACCGCGAAGGACTCGGAGATCGACAAGGTCGTCGGCCTCGAGCTCGGGGCGGACGACTACGTGACCAAGCCGTACTCCTCGCGTGAGCTGGTGGCCCGCGTCCGCGCCGTGCTGCGCCGTCAGGGGGAGCAGGAGGAGCCGATGTCGGCGACCATCAGCGCCGGCCCCGTGCGCATGGACGTCGAGCGGCACGTCGTCTCCGTGGACGGCGAGCAGGTGTCCCTGCCGCTCAAGGAGTTCGAGCTGCTGGAGATGCTGCTGCGCAACGCCGGGCGCGTGCTCACCCGCGGCCAGCTGATCGACCGCGTGTGGGGCTCCGACTACGTGGGGGACACCAAGACCCTCGACGTGCACGTGAAGCGCCTGCGCTCCAAGATCGAGCCCGATCCCTCGAGCCCCCGCTACCTCGTCACGGTGCGCGGCCTGGGCTACAAGTTCGAGGCCTGACCGGCGCGCTGCACCCGGGACGACGACGGCCCCGGCTCCACCTCGCGGTGGGGCCGGGGCCGTGGCGTGCCGGGCGCAGGCCCGGCGGAGGTCAGTGCTCCTCGCCGTAGTGGTGGGTCTCCTCGTGGAGGTGCCCGACGAGATCCTCCTCCGAGGGCTCGACTCCCTCGGGGAGCAGGTCACGGTACTGCTCCTGGGTGGCGCTCAGCAGCGGGACGGCCAGGTCGGCGGTGCCGCCGTTGCCGGAGACGGTCACGGGCAGGTTCTCGCCGACCCACACGCCCTCGCGCTCCAGGACGGTTGTGTTCGCCTCGTCTTCGAGCTTGCGGCTCTCGCCGGCGGGGACCTTCAGGGTCGCGGAGCCGCCGCCCTCGGCCTGGAAGGTGTAGGTCTGATCCTGGCCGGAGGTGTTCTCCACGGTGCCGATCAGGCGGGCGGGGCCCGACTCGCCGTCGCCGACGAGGGCGAGGTTGCGGTAGCTCAGGAAGTCCTGCTCCTGGCCGTTGATGCCGTCCGAGGGGGAGTACTGGATGGCGGTGGCGATCGGGCTCACGGCGGAGCAGCCGGTGGCGCCCAGCAGGGCGACCGCGGCCAGCGCACCTGCGGCGAGGTGGCGCCGGGCGGGCCGGGATGCGTTCTTCACAGAGGTCTCCTCAGGTGCGATGACGTGCTCAGGAGCCCCGAGGCAGGGGTCCTGCCAGGTCAGGCTACCGCATCCCGGGACGCCGGCCGGCCCGTGGCGCCGGGTCGTCCACTATCACATCCGGAGGCCGACGATGTGACGGCGCGCGCGGCATGACGAGGCCGCATGATAGAATGAGACGACTGAAAGGGGCACAACAACATGGTTTTTGAGGTCGGAGAGACCGTCGTCTACCCCCATCACGGTGCTGCGCGGATCGAGGAGATCAAGATGCGCACCATCAAGGGGGAGGAGAAGATGTACCTCAAGCTCAAGGTGGCGCAGGGAGACCTGACCATCGAGGTCCCTGCGGAGAACGTCGACCTCGTCGGCGTGCGTGACGTCGTGGATGCGGAGGGGCTCGAGCACGTCATGGAGGTCCTGCGCGCCGAGCACGTGGAGGAGCCCACCAACTGGTCCCGCCGCTACAAGGCGAACCTGGAGAAGCTCGCCAGCGGCGACGTCAACAAGGTGGCCGAGGTCGTCCGTGACCTGTGGCGCCGCGACCAGGACCGCGGCCTGTCCGCCGGCGAGAAGCGCATGCTCGCGAAGGCCCGCCAGGTGCTCGTGTCCGAGCTGGCGCTGGCCAAGAAGGTCACCGAGGAGGAGGCCGAGGGCCGCCTGGACAAGGTGCTCGAGGGCTGACGAGCAGCACACGACAGGGGAGGGGCCCGCGTCCACGACGCGGGCCCCTCCCCTGTCTCGTCCCCGGCCACGGCCGTCGCCGCCATGGGGGTCCCGGGCCACGGACCCCGGCGCGCTCCCTAGGATGAGGCCATGCCCACCGCCCTCGTGATCGCCGCCGCCGGCGCCGGCACCCGCCTCGGCGCCGGGCTGCCCAAGGCCCTCGCCCCCCTCGCGGACGGCCGCACCCTCCTGCACCACTGCCTGGAGTCCGTCGCCGCCGCGCGCGCCGCCGGGCTCGCCCTGGACGCCGTCGTGGTGCTCACCCCGCCGGTGGAGGCCGATGCCGGCCGCGTGGCCGCCGAGGTCGACGCCGGCCCGCGCCTGGACGTGCCCGTGCACTGCGTGCCCGGCGGCGCCGAGCGCGCGGACTCGGTCCGCGCCGGACTCGCCGCGGCCTCCCGTGCTCTGGCCGACCTCGCCCCGGCGGGGGCGCCCCGCCGCGTCCTCGTCCACGACGCGGCCCGCGCGCTGACCCCGCCGAGCGTGTTCGGGGCCGTGACGGCGGCGCTCGGGACCGGCGCGGTCGCCGCGGTCCCGGGCCTGCCGCTGACGGACACCGTCAAGCAGGTCACCCCCGGACGGGGCGGCGTCGACGTCGTCGCGGCCACGCCGGCCCGCGCCGGACTGCGCGCGATCCAGACGCCGCAGGGCTTCGACCTGGACACCCTGCTGGCGGCCCACGAGGCCGTGCGCACGGACCCCACGCTCGACGCCGCGGCGCTCACCGACGATGCGATGGTCATGGAGGCCGCGGGGCACGAGGTCGTGGTGGTGCCCGGCGACCCGGCCGCGTTCAAGGTCACCGCCCCCGCCGACCTCGACCTCGCCCGCCTCGAGCTCGCCCGCCGCGCCCCCCAGGGGGCCTCCATGCGCCAGCCCACCCGCCCCGCCGTCGCGGCCGCCCCCCTGCCGCGCGTGGGGATCGGCACCGACGTGCACGCGTGGGCACCCGAGGATGCCCCCCGGCCCCTGTGGCTCGGCGGCATCCACTGGCCCGGCGAGCGGGGGGTGGCCGCGACCTCGGACGGGGACGTGGCCGCCCACGCGGCGTGCAACGCCCTGCTCTCCGCCGCCGGCCTCGGCGATCTCGGGGCCGTGTTCGGCGTCGACCGGCCCGAGATGGCGGACGCGTCCGGCGCGGACATGCTCCGCGAGGTGCTGCGCCTGCTGACGGAGGCGGGCCTCGCCGTCGGGAACGTGGCGGTCCAGGTGGTCGCCCCCCGGCCCAAGGTGGGCGCGCGCCGCGCGGAGATGGAGGCCGCCCTGTCCGCCGCCCTCGGCGGGGCCCCCGTGTCCGTCTCCGCCGCCACCACGGACCGGCTGGGGTTCATCGGGCGCAAGGAGGGGCTGGTCGGGATCGCGACCGCGCTCGTCATCCCTGCGGCCTGAGTCCGCGCCGGCGCACCGACTAGGCTGGCAGAGCCCCGTCAGGACCCCGCCCCTCCGGAAGGACCGCGCCCCATGGCCCAGCGCTTCTACGACACCCGCACCGCGCAGGTCCGGGACTTCGAGCCCCTCGTGCCCGGCGAGGCGTCGGTGTACTACTGCGGGGCCACGGTGCAGGGCATGCCGCACGTGGGCCACGTGCGCAGCGCGATCGTGTTCGACATCCTCATCCGCTGGCTCGAGGCCACCGGGCTGCGCGTCACCTCGGTGCGGAACGTGACGGACATCGACGACAAGATCCTCGAGCGCTCGGCCGCCTCCCACGAGGCCGGCTTCGAGGCCTCGGACCTCTACCCGGCCCGCGAGCCGTGGTGGGCCCTGGCCTATCGGTTCGAGAAGGCGTTCGACGCCGCCTACCTCGCCCTCGGCGTCCGCCGTCCCACCTACGAGCCGCGCGCCACCGGCCACGTGCCCGAGATGTTCGCGCTCATCGAGCGCCTGATGGAGCGCGGCCACGCCTACCCCGCGCAGGACGGCTCGGGCGACGTCTACTTCGACGTCCGGTCGTGGGAGCGCTACGGCGAGCTCACCCGCCAGCGCGTGGAGGACATGCAGGACGCGCCCGACGCCGACCCGCGCGGCAAGCGCGACCCCCGCGACTTCGCCCTGTGGAAGGGCGCCAAGCCCGGCGAACCCGCCACCGCCGTGTGGGAGTCGCCCTGGGGGGCCGGCCGCCCCGGATGGCATCTGGAGTGCTCGGCCATGTCCACGAAGTACCTCGGCACCGAGTTCGACATCCACGGCGGCGGCCTGGATCTGCGGTTCCCGCACCACGAGAACGAGCTGGCCCAGTCTGCGGCCGCCGGTGACGGCTTCGCCCGCTTCTGGCTGCACAACGGGCTCGTCACCTACGGCGGGGAGAAGATGTCCAAGTCCGTGGGCAACACGATCTCCCCCGAGGAGATGCTCGGCATGGCCCGCCCGACGGCGGTGCGCTACTTCCTGGGGCAGGCCCACTACCGCTCCCAGCTCGACTACCGGCCCGGCGCCCTCGACGAGGCCGAGGCCGCCGTCGAGCGCATCGAGGGCTTCACGGCCCGCGCCCGGGCCGCGGGTGCCGTCCCGCCCGCCCCCGACGGGGCGCTCGCGGACCGCGTGCCCGCCGCCTTCCGCGCCGCCATGGAGGACGACCTCAACGTGCCCCAGGCGCTCGCGGCCCTGCACGAGGCCGTGCGCGCCGGCAACTCGGCGCTGGCCGGGCAGGACCTCGACGCCGCGGCCGCCCGCCTGGCCGAGGTGGAGGCCATGACCGCGGTGCTGGGCCTGGACGACGTGCCCGAGGGCGACGACGCCGCGGCCGGCCCGGTGTCGGACGCCCTCGACTCGCTCGTCCGGTCGCAGATCGAGGCGCGGGCGCAGGCCCGCGCGGACAAGGACTGGGCCACCGCGGACCGCATCCGCGACGCGTTGGCCGCGGCCGGCGTCGTGGTGGAGGACGGCGCCGACGGCGCCACATGGCGCCTGGCGGACTGACACCTAGACTGGAGGGCGATCCGGCGGCGCCCCGCGTGCCGCCGCCCCCGTCCCCGGCACGCAGGAGTCCCGCCATGTCCACCGCACCCCGCTCCGGCGGATCCCGCAAGCCCAAGGGCAAGAAGGGCCCCATGAAGGGCACCGGCGGCCACGGTCGCAAGGCGCTCGAGGGCCGCGGACCCACCCCCAAGGCCGAGGACCGGGTCTACCACAAGGCGCACCGCGCCAAGCAGCTGGCCGAGCGCTCGGCCGCCAAGCGCGGTCCCGTGAAGGACCAGGTCCGCGGCCGCGTGAAGCTCACGGATGAGACGGTCTCCGGTCGCAATCCCGTGCTCGAGGCGCTGCGCGCGGGCATCCCGGCCAAGGCGCTGCACGTGGCCGTGCGCATCGAGATGGACGACCGCGTCAAGGAGGCCCTGCGCCTCTGCCTCGAGCAGGGCGTGCCGGTCCTGGAGAACACCAAGCCGGAGCTGGACCGCCTCTCCGGCGAGGCCGTGCACCAGGGCATCGTGCTGCAGATCCCGCCCTATGAGTACGCGGACGCCACGGCCCTGGCCCTCGACGCGCTCGCGAAGCACGAGAAGGGGCACCTGCGGACCCCGCCGCTGCTGATCGCGCTCGACGGCATCACCGACCCCCGCAACCTCGGCGCCATCATCCGGGCCGGCTCCGCGTTCGACGCGGACGGCGTGATCGTGCCCGAGCGCCGCTCCGTCGGCGTGACCGCCACCGCCTGGCGCACCTCGGCCGGCGCGGCCGCGCGGGTGCCCGTGGCCCAGGCCGGCAACCTGAACACCACCCTCGTCGACCTGCACAAGGCCGGCTACTTCGTGCTGGGCCTCGACGGCGGCGGGGACGTCTCGCTGCCCGGGCTCGCCCTGGCCACGGAGCCGCTCGTGCTCGTGGTGGGGGCCGAGGGCAAGGGTCTGTCCCGCATGGTGCGGGAGCACTGCCAGCAGATCGTGTCCATCCCGATCGACTCGACGATGGAGTCCCTCAACGCCTCGATGGCGGTGGGCATCTCCCTGTACGAGATCTCGGTGCAGCGCGCCGGCGGGCGCTGACCTCCACGGCGCCCCCGCCCGGGATGACGGCCAGGCGGGGACGCGGGTGTCGCACACGGCGCCGACGCGGGCAGAGTGTCTACAGTGACGTCGATCACATGGCAGGATGTCGCGTGGATACGCGCACGTCTTGCCTGTGATGCGTGTCACCGCGCACAGTGTCTGCACTGTGTCCGACGGGCCCCCGTCGGCGAGCGCATCCCGCACCGCACCATCAGAACGAGGTCCGTCTCATGAAGCACCGCTCCCTCTCCCTCACCGCCGCCCTCGCCGTCGCCGCCCTCGGGCTCACGGCGTGCGGTGACTCCGGCTCCGGCGGCTCCGGCTCGTCCTCCGCCGCCGGCGGCGACGGCTCCTACACCGTGGGCATCAACCAGCTCGTCTCCCACCCGGCGCTCGACGGCGCGGCCGAGGGCTTCAAGGAGGCGTTCAAGGACGCCGGCCTGGACGTGACGTTCGAGGAGCAGAACGCCCAGGGCGAGCAGGCCACCGTCACCTCGATCGCCTCCACCTTCGCCAACGACGGGGACGTGGACCTCGTGGCCGCGATCGCGACCCCCGCCGCACAGGGCACCGTCTCGGCCGTGAAGGACAAGCCGGTCGTGTTCATGGCGGTCACCGACCCGAAGGGCGCTGAGCTCGTGGCCTCGGACGAGGCCCCGGGCGGCAACGTCACCGGCGTCTCGGACCGCAACCCGGTCAAGGAGCAGCTGCAGCTGCTCAAGGACGTGAAGCCGGACGCCACGACCGTCGGCATCGTCTACAACTCCGGCGAGGCCAACTCCAAGGTCCAGGTGGACCAGGCCAAGGAGGCCGGCAAGGAGCTGGGCCTCGAGGTCAAGGAGGCCACCATCACCAACTCGTCCGAGGTCCAGCAGGGCGTGCAGTCCCTGTCCGGCGTGGACGGCATCTACGTGCCCACGGACAACGCCGTCGTCTCGGCGTTGGAGACCGTGGTCGGCTACGGCAAGGAGCAGCGCATCCCCGTCATCTCGGCGGACATCGACTCCGTCGAGCGCGGCGCCCTGGGCACGTACGGCATCGACTACACGGCGCACGGCAAGCAGGCCGGCGAGATGGCTGTGAAGATCCTCAAGGACGGCGCGAAGCCGGCCGAGCTGCCCGTGGGCTACGCCGACCCGGCCAACCTGCAGCTCGTGCTGAACCCGCAGGCCGCCGAGGCCTACGGCGTCGAGATCCCCGCCGAGCTCAAGGACAGGGCCGACCAGCTCGTCGAGGGCTGATCCCGCGCCTGCCCGCCTCCGCGGCGGCCCGGACCACGGGGTCCGAGCCGCCGCGGAGCACGTCGGCGGCCGGCCCACCCCGTCCCGCCGTCGTCCGTCCCCCTCGCCCCGCCCGAAAGGCACCCACCCCATGCTGACCGCAGTGGAACTGGGTCTGATCTACGCCGTCGTCGCGCTCGGCGTGTACCTGACCTTCCGCATCCTCGACTTCCCCGACCTCACGGTGGACGGCTCGTTCACCACCGGCGCCGCCACGGCCGCCGTGCTCATCACGGGCGGCACGCCGGTGCCCCTGGCCATGCTCGCCGCCTTCGTGGCGGGCGCGCTCGCGGGCCTCGTCACCGGCCTGCTGCACACCAAGGGCCGGATCGACGGCCTGCTCGCCGGCATCCTCACGATGATCGCGCTCTACTCGATCAACCTGCGGATCATGGGCAAGGCCAACATCCCCCTGCTCGGCCAGGACACCCTGTTCACGTGGCTCGACGACCTGGGCCTGGCCCGGAACTGGGGCTCGATCCTCGTGCTCTTCCTCGGCGTGTTCGTGGTGAAGCTGATCCTCGACTGGTTCCTGCACACGGACCTGGGCCTCGCCCTGCAGGCGACCGGTGACAACGAGGAGATGATCCGCTCGTACGGCGTCTCCACGGACCGGATGAAGATCCTCGGCCTCATGATCTCCAACGGCCTCGTGGCCCTCGGCGGCTCCCTGCTGGCCATGTACCAGGGCTTCGCGGACATCTCCATGGGCATCGGCCTCATCCTCGTGGGCCTGGCGTCCGTGATCGTGGGCCAGGCCGTGTTCGGCCAGCGCACGGTCTTCTGGGCGACGCTCGCCGTGATCGTCGGCGCCGTGCTCTACCGCCTGATCATCCAGTTCGCCCTCAACGCGGGCCTGAGCCCGAACGACATGAAGCTGATCTCCGCGGCTCTCGTCGTCGTGGCCCTGCTGCTGCCGCGCTTCGGCTTCGCCAAGCGCCTGAGCCTGCGCACTCGGGGCACGGCCGCGACCCCGGGGCCGGCCGCCGCCGCTCCGGCCACCGCCGGCATGCCTTTGACCGGCGAGCCGGGCGGCGCCGCCCCCGCCGCATCCGTCCCCGAGGAGGCCCCCCGTGCTTGAGATCTCGCAGGTCTCCAAGACCTTCTTCCCGAACACCGTCAACGAGCGGCGCGCCCTGCAGGGCATCGACCTGCACCTGGCCGAGGGCGACTTCGTCACCGTGATCGGCTCCAACGGCGCCGGCAAGTCCACGATCCTGAACACGATCGCCGGCAAGCTGCTCCCGGACACCGGCACCGTGGCCGTGGGCGGCAAGGACGTCACCCGCATGCCGGACCACCGCCGCGCGGCCTCGATCGGCCGGGTGTTCCAGGACCCGACGGCGGGCACGGCACCGAACCTCACGATCGAGGAGAACATGGCCCTGGCCTGGCGACGCGGGCACGCCCGCGGGCTCTCGCGGGGCGTCTCCCGCGCCCGGCGCGCGATGTTCCGCGACGAGCTCACGAAGCTCGAACTCGGCCTGGAGAACCGCCTCACCGCCAAGGTCGGGCTGCTCTCCGGCGGCCAGCGTCAGGCGCTCAGCCTGCTCATGGCCACGTTCTCCGGACCGAAGATCCTGCTGCTGGACGAGCACACCGCCGCCCTGGACCCGTCCCGGGCGGAGCTGGTGACCCGCCTGACCCGGCAGGTGGTGGCCGAGCACCGCCTCACCACGCTGATGGTCACGCACAACATGTCCCAGGCCCTCGAGGTCGGCAACCGGCTGATCATGATGCACGACGGCCGGATCATCCTCGAGCTGGACGAGCAGGAGAAGGCCGGGCGCACCCCGGCGGACCTGCTGGCCGAGTTCGGCAAGATCAAGGGTGCCGTCGTGGACGACAAGACCATGCTGTCCTGAGCGTCCCGTCCGGCGCCCCCGTGTCCCCGGCCCGCCCCTCCGCCCCACGGCGGGCGGGCGGGCCGGCCGTTCTCACCGGCGCGGCCGCGGGGTAGCGTCGTGGCGTGAGCACCGTGAAGCCCGACACCCAGAGCGCCACCGCAGCCGATGTCCGCCTCCAGACCGTCACGGGGCGCATCCCGGTGACGGACGTGCAGCCCGTCGTGCTGGACGGCCGGTTCCCGGCGAAGGCCGTGGTCGGCGAGGACATCCCCGTCCGCGCCACCGTGTTCCGCGAGGGCCACGACTCCGTGCGCGCCACCGTCCGTCTGCTCGACCCGGCCGGCGCCGAGGTGCAGCGCGTGCAGATGCGTCCGGGCCGGCCCGGGCTGGACGAGGTCGTGGCCACGCTGCGGCCCGCCGAGCCGGGCCTGCACCAGTTCGTGGTCGAGGGCTGGGACGACCCGGTGGGCACGTGGAAGCACGCGGCCACCGTCAAGATCGCCGCCGGCATCGACGTGGAGCTGATGCTCGCCGAGGGCGCCGCCCTGTTCCGCCGGGCCGCCGAGGACGCGGAGCGCTCGGCCGAGGACCGCGCCGTGTTCGAGGAGGTCGTTCGCGGCCTCGAGGACGAGTCCCTCATCCCGGCCCAGCGCCTGGCCTCCGCCGAGTCGGCGGAGGTGTCCGCCGTCCTCCACGCCCGCCCCGTGCGGGAGCACCTCACGAGCTCCGAGCTCTACCCGCTGGACGTGCAGCGCGAGCTCGCCGGCCGCGGCGCCTGGTACGAGTTCTTCCCCCGCTCCGAGGGCGCCCGCTTCGACGAGGCCTCCGGCACGTGGTCCTCCGGCACCTTCGGGACGGCGGCCGACCGGCTCCCGGCGGTCGCCCGGATGGGCTTCCAGGTGGTCTACCTGCCGCCGATCCACCCGATCGGCACCACGCACCGCAAGGGTCCGAACAACACGCTGACGGCCGGGCCGCAGGACCCGGGCTCGCCGTGGGCGATCGGTGGGCCCGAGGGCGGACACGACGCCGTGCACCCGGACCTGGGCACCGTCGAGGACTTCGAGGCGTTCGTGGCCGCGGCCGCGGACGAGGGCCTCGAAGTGGCCCTGGACCTGGCCCTGCAGTGCTCCCCGGACCACCCGTGGGTCACCGCACACCCGGAGTGGTTCACCACCCGCGTGGACGGCACCATCGCGTATGCGGAGAACCCGCCGAAGAAGTACCAGGACATCTACCCGCTGAACTTCGACAACGACCCGGACGGCCTCGCCCAGGCGGTGCTGGACGTGGTGCGGGGCTGGGTGGCCCGCGGCGTGCACATCTTCCGCGTGGACAACCCGCACACCAAGCCCCTGTGGTTCTGGGAGTGGCTGATCGCGAAGGTCCGCGCCGAGGAGCCGCGCGTCGTGTTCCTCGCCGAGGCCTTCACCCGTCCCGCGATGATGCACGCCCTGGGCAAGGTCGGGTTCCAGCAGTCCTACGGGTACTTCACCTGGCGGAACACGGCCGAGGAGCTTGCGGAGTACCTCCAGGAGATCTCGCACGAGACGCCGGCGTTCTATCGCCCCAACCTCTTCGTCAACACGCCGGACATCCTCACGGAGTACCTGCAGCACGGCGGCCCGGGCGCGTTCCGGATCCGCGCCGTCGTCGCCGCCACGGCCAGCCCGCTGTGGGGCGTCTACGCCGGGTTCGAGCTGTTCGAGCACGTGGCCCGGCCGGGCGCGGAGGAGTACATCGACAACGAGAAGTACGAGTACCGCCCCCGGGACTGGGAGGGCGCGGAGGCCGCGGGTGCCTCGCTCGCCCCGTACCTCACCCGGCTCAATGAGATCCGCGCGGCGCACCCGGCGCTGGGCGACCTGCAGAACCTGACCCTGCACGCCTCGACGCACCCTGACCTGCTCGTGTTCTCGAAGACGCGCTCGGCCCGGCCCGAGGGTGCGCACCGGGACGCCGAGGCGGTCACCGACGCCGGTCCCGCGGAGGACACCCTGATCGTCGTCGTCACCACGAACCCGCACGCCGTCGTCGAGGCGACCCTGGACCTGGACCTCGAGGCGCTGCGTCTGCGCCCCGAGGACCGCGACGCGTCCGGGGCCGTCGAGGTGGAGGACCTGCTCACCGGCCAGCGCTGGCGGTGGGGCCGCACCCCGTACGTCCGCCTGGACCCGAACGTCGAGCCCGCCCATGTCCTGCGGGTCGTCCGGAACGGCTGAGCCGCTCCCGACGCCCGCCGTCCCCAGAACAGGAATCGCCATGACCCCGTCCGCCGCCCCCCGTCCCGCCGTCGCCCCGCTCGCCGTGGACCCGGAGGTGCTGGCCGCCGTCGCGCAGGGCCGGCACCACGATCCGCACACCGTGCTGGGCGCCCACCCGCATCCCGACGGCGCGGCGGTCACCTACCGCGTGCTGCGCCCGCTGGCGCGCACGGTCACGGTGGTCCGCGCCGGCGACGGGCAACGGGTGGAGCTGACGCACGAGCACGACGGCGTGTTCGCGGGCGTGGCCCCGACGCCCCGCGTGGCCGGGGCCGCCGCGGGCGACTACCGCGTCGAGGTGGCATACGAGACCGAGGACGGCACGACCGGCCCCGTCCAGGAGCAGGACGACGCGTACCGGCACCTGCCCACGCTCGGCGAGCTGGACCTGCACCTGATCGGGGAGGGCCGGCACGAACGGCTGTGGGAGGTGCTCGGCGCCCGCGTGGTCCGCACCTCCGCGGGCGAGGCCGTCGGCACGGCCTTCGCGGTCTGGGCGCCGAACGCGCGGGCCGTGCGCGTGGTGGGCGACCACAACGGCTGGGACGGCCGGACCCATGCCATGCGGTCCCTCGGCTCCTCCGGCGTGTGGGAGCTGCTGGTGCCTGGCGTCGGTCACGGCGACCGCTACAAGTTCGAGATCCTCGGCCGGGACGGGCTCTGGCGGCAGAAGGCGGACCCGATGGCCCGCTGGACGGAGGTCCCGCCGGCCACGGCCTCGCGTGTGCTCGAGTCCGACTACGCCTTCGGGGACCGCACCTGGATGGAGCGCCGCCGTCTCACGGACCCGCACGAGCGCCCGCTGAGCATCTACGAGGTGCACCTGGGCTCGTGGCGGCCCGGGCTGGACTACCGCGAGCTGGCCGAGCAGCTCGTGGAGTACGTGCAGTGGCTCGGGTTCACGCACGTGGAGTTCCTGCCGGTCGCGGAGCATCCGTTCGGCGGGTCCTGGGGCTACCAGGTGACCGGCTACTACGCCCCCACCTCCCGGTTCGGCTCCCCGGACGAGTTCAAGCACCTGGTGGACGCGCTCCACCGGGCGGGGATCGGCGTCATCGTGGACTGGGTGCCGGCGCACTTCCCGAAGGACGAGTGGGCGCTCGCGCGCTTCGACGGGACCGCCCTGTACGAGCACCCGGACCCGCGGCGGGGCGAGCATCCGGACTGGGGCACCCTCGTGTTCGACTTCGGCCGCACCGAGGTCCGCAACTTCCTCGTGGCCAACGCGCTCTACTGGCTCGGCGAGTTCCACATCGACGGGCTGCGCGTGGACGCCGTCGCCTCGATGCTCTACCTGGACTACTCGCGCGAGGACGGGCAGTGGGAGCCCAACGTGCACGGCGGCAACCACAACCTCGAGGCCATCGACTTCCTGCGCGAGGTCAACATGACCGTGTACCGCCTGCACCCCGGCGTCCACATGATCGCGGAGGAGTCCACGGCCTTCTCCGGGGTGACCGCTCCCGTGGACGCGGGCGGTCTCGGCTTCGGCAAGAAGTGGAACATGGGCTGGATGCACGACACCCTGGCCTACCTGTCCCAGGACCCGGTCAACCGCCGGTGGCACCACGGGCAGTGGACGTTCTCCATGGTGTACGCCTACTCGGAGAACTACGTGCTGCCGCTGTCCCACGATGAGGTCGTCCACGGCAAGGGCTCCCTGCTGAGCCGCATCCCGGGCGACCGCCGGCAGCAGCTGGCCACCCTGCGCGCCTACTACGGGTACATGTGGGCGCACCCCGGCAAGCAGCTGCTGTTCATGGGCGGGGAGTACGCGCAGCCGAGCGAGTGGTCCGAGGGCGACGGCCTGGACTGGCCCGTCTCGTGGGACGAGGCGCACCGCGGGGTCCAGCTGACGATCCGGGAGCTCAACGCGCTCTACCGCAGCAAGCCGGCGCTGTGGTCGCTGGACCACAGCCCGGAGGGATTCGCGTGGGTGGACGGCGGCGACGCCGACGGCAACACGCTCGTGTTCCTCCGCATGCCCGCGGTGCAGGTGGTGCCGGAGACACGGATCGACGACGACGGCGCCGCGGTCCCGGCCGCCGAACCGGGCGGCGCCCCGCTGCTGTGCATCACCAACCTCTCGGGGTCGCCGCGTCAGGGGCTGCGCGTGGGGGTGCCGTCCGCGGGGGAGTGGACGGTGGTGCTGGACACGGACTCAACCGACTTCCACGGTGACGGCTGGCGGGAGCAGACCGGCCAGTCCGAGGTGATCGCTGCCCATGAGGGCCAGTGGCAGGGCCAGCCTGCCCACGTCACGGTGAACGTGCCGGCGCTGACCACCCTGTGGCTCCAGCCGCACCCGGACTCGACGGTCACGCCCTGACGCGTGGTGCACGTCACGATCGACGGTCTTGGCGCGGGAGTGCCAAACCGAGTCGGACGCCATCGAGGAATCCGCGAGAACACGCGGAAGCCGACCGTCCGCCCGGGGCTGCACGCCGGGTGTCACCCCTGATTTTGTGTTCGGTGGGGTTCGTGTGTAGAGTTCCATCTCGTGCTCAAGACGCCGACCGGGTGACCGGGAGGCGGGGTGAAGAACACAGAATCCGCGGATTCGTGCCGAGAATGGCAGGTCCAGGGCGGGTGGTGCTCACCGGGTGCGCGGCTGGCAGTGATGCGGGTCGGGATTCCTGAAGAAGATGATCTGGTTTGACAGCCGGGAATCATGTGGTAAGCTTTTCAAGGCCTTCCACGTGGATGGTCCGGTGAGTGTCTGGCCCTGCGGAAGCGGAGTTGACATTGTCGGATCGCGTGGTAAGGTTTTCTAGCCCGACCAT